>JBGAJT010000090.1:0-11464 GCA_044224785.1 Candidatus Nanopelagicales bacterium
GGAGCGTGCCGGCGAGCTCGGCGTCCCGTTCGTCCTGAGGGAGCACGGCGGCTACGTCGACGTCGGCGACCGCCCCGACCTCGGCGGTCGCGACCGCGTGACCCTCGCCCGCCGCGCGCGGGCCTGACCGCTCCGCGCCCGCGCTGCTCGGGTTCCCGACGGTTCGACGGTCGACGTCGAGGACGGCCGCGGCGTACGCCACGATGACCCCGTGAGCTACGTCTACGGCACCGCCGATCCCGACAGCCGTCGCCTCGGTCTGGACGCTGCCGCCGCGGCGGTCCGTCGCGGCGAGCTCGTGGTGCTGCCCACCGACACGGCGTACGGCCTCGGCTCCGACGCGTTCAACCCCCGCGGGATCGCGAGCCTGCTCGAGGCGAAGGGTCGCGGGCGCGACTTCCCGCTGCCCGTCCTGGTCGGCACGCCCGGCACCCTGGACGGCCTCAGCTATGGCGTCTCCACTCCGGCTCGCACGCTGGTGGAGGCGTTCTGGCCCGGCGCGCTCACCGTGGTCGTGCGCCACGCACCGAGCCTGGCCTGGGACATCGGCGACGCCGAGGGCAAGGTCGCGCTGCGCATGCCGCTGCACCCGCTCGCCCTCGAGCTGCTGCGCACGACCGGCCCGATGGCCGTGACGTCGGCCAACCGGTCCGGCCTGCCGGTCCCCGCGACGGCGGTGGAGGCCCAGGACCAGCTCGGTGACGCCGTGTCGGTCTACCTCGACGCCGGACCGTCGGCCGACGGGCTGCCGAGCACGATCGTCGACGCCAGCGGCGAGGTCCCGGTCCTGCTCCGCGCCGGCGCCATCGGCGTCGACGTCCTGCGCGAGGTCTGCCCCGACCTCGTCGTCCCCGACCAGCCCTGACACCGGGGCCGACCACGACCGGGGCTGGGACGGCGCGCCCGGTGGGCGTCAGGAGCCGCCCGGGGCCCTAGGCTCGCCCTCATGACCGCTACCCCCTGGGGCCCCGACTTCGCCGCGCTCGAGAGCTCGGACCCGGAGATCGCCCGCATCGTCCTGGCCGAGCGCGACCGGCTCAACGCCGGCCTGCAGCTCATCGCCAGCGAGAACTTCACCTCGCCGTCGGTCCTCGCCGCGCTCGGCTCGACGCTGTCGAACAAGTACGCCGAGGGCTACCCGGGCAAGCGCTACTACGGCGGCTGCGAGGTCGTCGACGAGGCGGAGAGCCTCGGCATCGAGCGCGCCAAAGCCCTCTTCGGCGCCGACCACGCGAACCTGCAGCCGCACAGCGGTGCGAGCGCGAACATCGCGGTCTACGGCGCGTTCCTGCAGCCGGGCGACACCATCCTCGCGATGGCGCTGCCGCACGGCGGCCACCTGACCCACGGGGCGAAGGTCTCCTTCTCCGGTAAGTGGTTCAACGCCGTGCACTACGGCGTCAGCCAGGAGACCGAGGACATCGACTACGATCAGATGCGCGACCTCGCGCGCGAGCACCGGCCGCAGATGATCATCTGCGGCGGCTCGGCGATCCCGCGCCTCATCGACTTCGCGGCCTTCCGCGCGGTGGCCGACGAGGTCGGCGCGATCCTCATGGTCGACGCCGCGCACTTCATCGGTCTCGTCGCCGGCAAGGCGATCCCGAGCCCGGTGCCCTACGCCGACGTCGTCACCTTCACCACGCACAAGGTCCTGCGCGGCCCGCGCGGCGGCATGCTCGTGTGCAAGGAGGAGCACGCCGCCAAGCTCGACAAGGCCGTGTTCCCGATGATGCAGGGCGGTCCGCTCATGCACGCGGTCGCCGCCAAGGCCGTCGCGCTGCACGAGTGCGCGCAGCCGGCGTACCAGGCCTACGCGCGCCAGGTCATCGCCAACTCGAAGGCGCTCACCGCCGGGCTCGAGGCCGAGGGCATGCGCGCGATCTCGGGCGGCACCGACACCCACCTCGCGCTGCTCGACCTGCAGGGCATCGGGGTCACCGGGGCCGACGCCGAGGCGCGCACCGGTGCGGCCCGCATCGTGCTCAACAAGAACGCGATCCCGTACGACCCGCAGCCGCCGAGCATCGCCTCGGGCATCCGGGTCGGGACGCCGGCCACCACGACGCAGGGGATGGACGAGGCCGACATGGCCGTCATCGCCGGGCTCATCGGCCGCGCGGTGCGCGACGCCAACGGCACGGCGGCCCCGGAGATCGCCGCGGAGGTCCACGCCCTCGTCTCGAGCAAGCCGGCGTACGCCTCCTAGGAGCCCAGCGCAGTGCGCGAGTATCTCCTCTGCCTGTTCGTCGCGGCCTCGGTGACCTACCTGGTCACCCCGGTCGCGCGGCGCTTCGCGCTCTCCTGGGGCGCGATGGCGGAGGTCCGCGACCGCGACGTCCACGACGAGCCGACCCCGCGCCTGGGCGGGCTGGGCATGGCCGCAGGCCTGCTCGCGGCGCTGCTGGTCGCCAGCCAGCTCCCGCTCATGAGCTCGGTCTTCGACGGCTCGACCGAGCCCCGTGCGCTCCTGTCCGGCGCGCTGGTGCTCGTGCTGCTCGGCATGGTCGACGACCGCTACGGCCTCGACGCCCCGACGAAGTTCGCCGGGCAGGCGCTCGCCGGGGCCGTCATGGCCCTGCAGGGCATCGCGATCGTGTGGCTGCCCATCGACGGCACGCTCGTGCTCGACCCGCTGACCTCCGTGCTGCTCACGGTGCTCGTGGTGGTCGTGGCCGTGAACGCCATCAACTTCGTCGACGGCCTCGACGGCCTCGCCGCCGGCATCGTCGGCATCGGGGCGCTCGCGTTCTTCGCCTACTCCTACCTGCTGTCCTACGAGTACGGCTTCACCCGCGCCACCCTGGCGGCGCTGGTCTCGGCGGTGCTGGCCGGCATGTGCGCGGGCTTCCTCCCGCACAACCTCAACCCGGCCCGGGTGTTCATGGGCGACACCGGCTCGATGCTCATCGGCCTGCTGCTCGCGTCGTCGGTGATCACGCTCGTCGGCCAGCTCGACCCCAACGTCGTCCCCGGCCCGACCTTCGTGCCCGCGCTGCTCCCGATCCTGCTGCCGCTCGCGGTCATGGCGGTGCCCCTGCTCGACATGCTGCTCGCCGTCGTACGCCGCACCCGCGCCGGCCGCAGCCCGTTCGCCCCCGACAAGCAGCACCTGCACCACCGCCTGCTCGAGCTCGGCCACAGCCAGCGCCGCGCGGTGCTCCTCATGTACGGCTGGACCGGCCTGCTGGCCTTCACCGCCGTGAGCCTGGCCTTCGTCCCGTTCCAGGTCGCCCTGGTCTGGTTCGCGGCAGGCGTGCTGGGGCTGTGGTTCGCCGTTCGCTGGCCCCGGATGCGCCACCGCACCCCCGTCTGACCAGTCCCGCCCGCGCGTCCCCGGTGCACCCGGCGTACGCCGTGCCCGTTTCGCCCGCTTCGTCTCGGATCCGCGGGGGACGGGCGGGTGTGCCGGTGGGCGGACCGTGAGACCTACGTCGCAGGTCCGCGGTTTGGGCCGCGATGCACTCTCCCCGTAGTCTTCGACCGTGCCCGCCGCTCCCGACGGACCGACCCTCTCCGGCCCGCTGACCAGCGACCAGGCTGCCCGTGCGTCCCTTCGCCTCACGGTGCTGCCCACGGTCGTCGTCGGCGTCCTCGCGATCGTCATCAGCACGGTCGCCGCGGGGTCCCTCGGAGCTCTCGGCTCCGTCCTCGGGTTCGTCATCACGATCGTCTTCTTCGCCGGCGGCCAGTACGTCGTCGACCAGGTGCTGCGCAAGAGCCCCGAGACCGCGATGGGCACCGCCCTGCTGGTCTACATGACCCAGATCCTCGTGCTGTTCGTGCTCATCGCGGTCCTCAAGGACGCGACGTGGCTGAACGTGAAGGCCTTCGCCGGCACGATCATGGCGTGCACGCTGACCTGGCTCGGAGCCTCGGTCTGGGCCTGGAACCGCACCAAGGTCCTCTACGTCGAGCCGGTCTCCACGGTCGACCCGGACGAGGAGTACGACCAGTGAGCGCGCCCGAGCGGAACCCCCGGCCGGGACATGCTGCGGTGCCGCCCCCCGCGAACGGTCACCACGACGCCCAGTGGTACCGTCGCGTCGCGACGAAGGCGTCCGCGGAGACGGATCCGGTGGCTGAGAGCCGCCATTCCGACGATGCAGCCTGGGCCTCCGTCAGCCACCTGGCAGCGGGGATCATCGTCTACGGCGGGATCGGCTGGCTGCTGGGTCGCTGGCTGGGTCACCAGGAGTACTTCGTCGCCGCGGGCGTCCTCTTCGGAGTCGCTCTCGCGCTGTTCATGCTGTTCCGTCGGCTCGAGGTCTTCAAGCCCGAGCCCGAGACGCTGCGGTACGGCCGGCAGGCCGGACCCACGGAGGACGTCGCACCGATGCCCGACCGCGCTGGCCAGACCTCGAAGGAGACCCGTCCGTGAGCACCGGTGTCCTCCTCGCGACCGCGACGACGACCGAGCACCAGGAGAACTGCCACCTGGTGCCGTGGGGTGGAGGCGAGGACTGCGGCTTCCCGGCCCCCGACTCCACCATCTTCGACTTCGACCCGGCCTTCACGCTGAGCCTGGGCAACCTGACGATCCACTTCACCAAGCCGATGCTCATGCTGTGGCTCGGTGCGCTCATCGTGATCGTCGTGTTCGTCCTCGCCTTCCGCAAGGCCAAGATCGTCCCCCGCGGCCTGCAGAACATCGCGGAGTACGGCTACCTCTTCGTGCGCGACGGCATCGCCCGCGACACGATCGGCAAGGAGGGCGACAAGTTCGTCCCGCTGCTGTTCTCGTTCTTCTTCTTCATCTGGGTGCTGAACTTCTTCAGCGTCGTGCCCTTCCTGCAGTTCCCGACCACGTCGCGCTTCGCGATCCCGCTGTCGTTCGCGGTGCTGGTCTACCTGCTCTGGGTGCCGCTGGGCGTCAAGCGCCAGGGCTTCGCGTTCTTCAAGAACATGACGATGCCCAAGGACGTCCCGCCCGCGATGTACGTCCTGCTGATCCCGATCGAGATCCTGTCGAACTTCATCGTCCGGCCGTTCACGCACTCCGTGCGTCTGTTCGCGAACATGTTCGCCGGCCACATGCTGATCGTGACCTTCTCGGTCGCGACCTGGTACCTGCTCTCGCCCTCGATCATCGGCGTCCTCGGCTCGGCCGCCTCGTTCACCGTCACGGTCGGCCTCACCGGCTTCGAGATGCTGATCCAGGCGCTGCAGGCCTACGTCTTCACCCTTCTCGCGGCCGTGTACATCAACGACGCCGTGAACGCGCACTGATCGACCGCACGACCCGTACGACTCCGGCACCACCACTGACCGGCGGACAGACCGCCGGCCGACACGAAGGAACACGCAATGGGTATCGAGCTCCTTTCCGAGGTCACCGGCTCGCTCGGCTCCATCGGCTACGGTCTCGCGGCCATCGGCCCCGGCATCGGCGTGGGCATCATCTTCGGTCAGGGCGTGCAGGCCATCGCGCGTCAGCCCGAGGCCTACGGCGTCATCCGCCAGAACATGATCCTCGGCTTCGCCCTCACCGAGGCGCTCGCGCTCATCGGCTTCGTGGCGCCGTTCGTCTTCGGTAAGTGACGACAGTCCCTGTCACCCGTCCGTCGACCCGTCACTGACGAAGGATCGTGCAGATGAACCACCTCGCAGAGAGCAGCGTCCTGCTGCCGCCTCTCGACGAGCTGATCCTCGGCATCGTCGCGTTCGTCATCGTCTTCTGGGCGCTGGCCAAGCTCGCGCTGCCCGGTATCCGCAAGGCGCTCGAGGAGCGCACCGCGGCCATCGAGGGCGGCATCGAGCGGGCCGAGCGCCGTGAGGCCGAGGCCAACGCGCTCTACGAGCAGTACCAGGCCCAGCTGGCCGAGGCCCGCACCGAGGCGGCGCAGATCCGCGCCCAGGCGCAGTCCGACAAGCTGGCCATGGTCGAGGAGGCCAGTCGCTGCGCCGCGACGTCGGCACGCTGGCCGTCACGCTGGCCGGCAAGGTCGTGGGGGAGTCCCTCGAGGACGACGCCCGCGCCCGTGCCACGGTCGACCGCTTCATCGCCGACCTCGAGGCCCAGGCGGCGGGGGCGGGCTCCTGATGCTCGGCTCCTCCCGCGAGTCCCTCGCCGCGCTGCGCACCTCCCTCGAGGCGCGCAGCGGCGAGCAGGGCTTCCCCTCGGTGCCCGGCGAGGTGCTCGCCGTCGCCGGGGTGCTCGGTGGCGAGAAGTCGCTGCGCCAGACCCTCGCCGACGCCGGACAGCCCGAGGCCGCCCGCCTCGGTGTCGTCACGAGCCTGTTCCAGGGCAAGGTGTCCGACACCACCCTGGCCGTGCTCACCGACGTGGTGAAGGCCCGCTGGTCCAACGACTCCGACCTCGTCGACGGCGTCGAGGAGCTCGGGGCGCAGGCGGCGTTCATCCGCGCCGAGGCCACCGGCGAGCTCGACCGGGTCGAGGACGAGCTGTTCCGGTTCGGCCGGGCCATCGACTCCTCGTCCGACCTGCAGATGGCGCTCACCTCGCCGTCGTTGAGCGCGGCCCGCAAGGGCGACCTCGTGCGCGACCTCGTCTCGTCGTCGGCGTCGCCGACCACGACCGAGCTGCTCGTGCACGTCGCCGCCAACCTGCGCGGCCGTCGCCCCGACGTGGCGGTGGAGGAGCTCGCCGAGCTCGCGGCCCAGCAGCGCCAGCGCCTGCTCGCCGAGGTCCGCAGCGCCGTCGCGCTCACGCCCGAGCAGGAGCAGCGGCTCGCCGCGGCCCTCTCGCGGCTGCAGGGCCGCGAGGTCCGCGTCAACGTGATCGTCGACCCCGAGGTCGTCGGCGGCATCGTCGTCCGCGTGGGCGACGAGGTCATCGACGGCAGCGTCGCCAGCAGGCTCGAGAACGCCCGCCGCACCGTCGGCGTCTAGCACCACCCGCACGACCCCAGACCGCACGCCCTGACAGCAAGCGACGGACCCGGCACCGAGCCCGTCGCTGAAACGAGAGAGCAGGACACCATGACGGAGCTGACGATCTCGGCCGACGAGATCCGCGCGGCGATCGAGGCCAACGTCTCGACGTTCGCCCCGGAGAACGCGCGTGAGGAGGTCGGACGCGTCGTCGAGACCGGTGACGGCATCGCGCGGGTCGAGGGCCTGCACTCGGCGATGGCCAACGAGCTGCTCGAGTTCGAGGGCGGTCTGCTGGGCCTGGCGCTCAACCTCGACGTCCGCGAGATCGGCACCGTGCTCCTGGGCGACGGCTCGCGCATCGAGGAGGGCCAGTCGGTCAAGCGGACCGGGGAGATCCTCTCGGTGCCGGTCGGCGACGGCTACCTCGGCCGCGTCGTCGACCCGCTGGGCAACCCGATCGACGGCCAGGGCCCGATCGCGGCCGAGGCGCGCCGCGCTCTCGAGCTGCAGGCGCCCACGGTCGTCCAGCGCCAGCCGGTGAAGGAGCCGGTGCTCACGGGCATCAAGGCGATCGACGCCATGACGGCCATCGGCCGCGGCCAGCGCCAGCTGATCATCGGCGACCGCCAGACCGGCAAGACCGCGGTGGCGATCGACACGATCATCAACCAGAAGCAGAACTGGGAGTCCGGCGACCCCACGAAGCAGGTCAAGTGCGTCTACGTCGCGATCGGCCAGAAGGGCTCGACCATCGCGGCGGTCAAGGGTGCGCTCGAGGACTCCGGCGCGATGGCCTACACCACGATCGTGGCGGCCCCCGCGTCCGACCCGGCCGGCTTCAAGTACCTCGCGCCGTACACCGGCTCGGCTATCGGCCAGCACTGGATGTACCAGGGCCAGCACGTCCTGATCATCTTCGACGACCTGTCCAAGCAGGCCGAGGCCTACCGCGCCGTGTCGCTGCTGCTGCGCCGTCCGCCGGGCCGCGAGGCCTACCCCGGTGACGTCTTCTACCTGCACTCCCGCCTGCTCGAGCGCTGCGCCAAGCTGTCCGACGAGCTCGGCGCCGGCTCGATGACCGGTCTGCCGATCATCGAGACCAAGGCGAACGACGTGTCGGCGTACATCCCGACCAACGTCATCTCGATCACCGACGGCCAGTGCTTCCTCGAGTCCGACCTGTTCAACTCGGGCGTCCGCCCGGCGATCAACGTCGGCATCTCGGTCTCCCGCGTCGGCGGCTCGGCCCAGACCAAGGCGATGAAGGCCGTCGCCGGCCGTCTGCGCCTCGACCTGGCGCAGTACCGCGAGCTCGAGGCGTTCTCCGCCTTCGGCTCCGACCTCGACGCCGCGTCGAAGGCGCAGCTCGCCCGCGGCTCGCGCCTCGTCGAGCTGCTCAAGCAGGCGCAGTACCAGCCCTTCCCGATGGAGGAGGAGGTCGCGTCGGTGTGGTCGGGCACGACCGGCCAGCTCGACGACGTCCCGCTCGAGGACATCCGTCGCTTCGAGCGCGAGTTCCTCGACTACCTCAAGCGCGACCACAAGGCCGTGCTCGACACCATCCGTTCCACCAGCGCCCTGTCGGCGGACTCGGTGACGCTGCTCGAGAAGGCGATCGCGACCTTCAAGACGCAGTTCACCACCTCCGCGGGCGCCCCGCTCGTGGTCAACGAGGCCCCGGCCGAGGCGCTCGACGAGGCCGAGGTGCAGCACGCGACGATCACCAAGGTCAAGGGCTGAGGTCCTCGACCCATGGGTGCACAGCAGAGGATCTTCCGTCGACGGATCAAGACGGTCCAGTCGACGAAGAAGATCACCAAGGCGATGGAGCTCATCGCGTCGTCGCGCATCGTCAAGGCCCAGCAGCGGGTCGAGGCGGCGCTGCCCTACACCCGTGAGCTGGGCCGGGCCATCTCGGCCGCGGCGTCGCACACGGGCGGCGGGCACCCGCTGACCGAGACCACGCAGCGGCTGCGCGAGCGTGCGGCGGTGCTCGTCATCACCGCCGACCGCGGCCTGGCCGGAGGCTACTCCTCGACCGCGATCAAGGAGGGCGAGCAGCTCACCGCGCTGCTCACCGAGCAGGGCCTCACGGTGCTGCCGTTCCTCGTCGGTCGCAAGGCCGTGGGCTACTACCGGTTCCGCGGTCGCGAGATCGCGGGCTCGTGGACGGGCTTCTCCGACCAGCCGACGTACGCGCACGCGAAGGAGATCGCCGCGGCGCTGCTCGACTCGTTCCTCACCCGGACCGAGGACGGCGGCACCGACGAGATCCACATCGTCTACACGCACTTCCGCAGCATGGTCACGCAGGACCCGACCGTGCGTCGCATCCTGCCGCTCGAGATCATCGAGCAGACCGCGGAGGAGGCGGCGGCCGCGGGCCAGGGCCCGTTCCCGCTCTACGAGTTCGAGCCGTCGGGCGCCGCGGTGCTCGACTCGCTCCTGCCCAAGTACGTCGAGAACCTCGTGTTCACGGCGCTGCTCCTCTCCGCCGCGTCCGAGCACGCCGCCCGTCGCCGCGCGATGAAGGCGGCCACGGACAACGCCGAGGAGCTCATCAAGACCCTGAGCCGTCAGGCGAACCAGGCCCGTCAGGCCGAGATCACCCAAGAGATCAGCGAGATCGTCGGCGGCGCCGACGCGCTCTCCGCATCCGCATAGGAGTCGAGGAAGACCATGACTGCAACGACTGAGACCACGACCGGCACCGGTCGCGTGGCACGGGTGACCGGCCCGGTCGTCGACGTGGAGTTCCCCGTCGAGGCGATGCCGGAGCTCTACAACGCGCTCACCGTCGTGGTGAGCATGGGCGACCAGGGCGAGGGCGAGGCTGCCACGCGTACGCTGACCCTCGAGGTCGCCCAGCACATCGGCGACAACATGGTGCGCACCATCTCCATGCAGCCCACCGACGGCCTGGTCCGCGGTGCCGCCGTCGTCGACACCGGCGACGCGATCACCGTGCCGGTCGGCGACGTGACCCTCGGGCACGTGTGGAACACCCTCGGCAAGCCGCTCGACGTCGAGGAGTCGTCGCTCCAGATCACCGAGCGCCGCGGCATCCACGCGCAGGCGCCGAGCTTCGACCAGCTCGAGAGCAAGACCGAGGTCTTCTGGACCGGCATCAAGGTCATCGACCTGCTGACCCCCTACGTCAAGGGCGGCAAGATCGGCCTGTTCGGCGGTGCGGGCGTCGGTAAGACTGTCCTCATCCAGGAGATGATCTACCGCGTCGCGGAGAACTTCTCCGGTGTGTCGGTGTTCGCCGGCGTCGGCGAGCGCACCCGCGAGGGCAACGACCTCTTCGGTGAGATGACCGAGTCCGGCGTCATCAGCAAGACCGCGCTGGTCTTCGGCCAGATGGACGAGCCGCCGGGCACGCGTCTTCGTGTCGCGCTCTCCGCGCTCACGATGGCGGAGTACTTCCGCGACGTGCAGAAGCAGGACGTGCTGCTCTTCATCGACAACATCTTCCGCTTCACCCAGGCCGGCTCCGAGGTCTCCACGCTCCTCGGCCGCATGCCGTCCGCGGTGGGCTACCAGCCCACGCTCGCCGACGAGATGGGTCAGCTCCAGGAGCGCATCACCTCGACGCGCGGTCACTCGATCACCTCGCTGCAGGCGATCTACGTCCCCGCCGACGACCTCACCGACCCGGCCCCGGCCACGACGTTCGCGCACCTCGACGCCACCACGACGCTGAGCCGCCCGATCTCCGAGCTCGGCATCTACCCGGCCGTGGACCCGCTCGACTCGACGTCGCGCATCCTCGACCCGCGCTACATCGGCGACGAGCACTACCGCGTCGCCGCGCGCGTCAAGGAGATCCTGCAGCGCTACAAGGACCTGCAGGACATCATCGCGATCCTCGGTATCGACGAGCTCTCCGAGGAGGACAAGATCCTCGTCGGCCGGGCTCGTCGTATCCAGCGCTTCCTGTCGCAGAACCTGTTCGTGGCCGAGCAGTTCACCGGCCAGGCCGGCTCGTTCGTGCCGGTCGAGGAGACCATCGCGTCGTTCAAGGCGCTCACCGAGGGCGAGTACGACCACCTGCCCGAGCAGGCGTTCTTCCTCTGCGGTGGTGTCGAGGACGTCGAGAAGAACGCCGCGAAGCTGGCCGGCTGACCATGGGTGAGCTCAACGTCAGCCTCGTCGCGGTCGACCGCAAGATCTGGTCGGGTCCGGCGTCGATGGTCGTCGCGAAGACGCTCGAGGGCGAGATCGGCATCCTGCCCCAGCACGAGCCCGTGCTCGCGCTGCTGGCCGACAGCCCGGTCCGCATCACGACCACCGAGGGCCGGGTCATCACGGCCGCGGTGCACGGCGGGTTCTTCTCGGTCGACTCCGACAACGTCGCGATCCTCGCGGAGTCGGCGGAGCTCGGCGGCGAGATCGACGTCGTCCGCGCCCAGGAGGCCCTCGACCGCGCTCGCGCCGCCGGTGCCGACACCCCCGACGAGCAGGCCGCGATCGCGCGCGCCGAGCGGCTCTCGCCCGGCAGCGCGTCACTCTGAGCCGCGGCGCGTCGCCTCAGGTTTCGTCGTCCCCGCCCGGGCCCGCGGCCGCGCGGCAGAGCCGGTCGTTCACCGCCTCCCAGGCGGCGTCGGCGGGAGGCGACTCGACC
>JBGAJT010000091.1:0-11458 GCA_044224785.1 Candidatus Nanopelagicales bacterium
GCGGTGACGATGGAGGTGTCGAGCCACGCGCTGCGCCTCGGCCGCGTCGACGGTGTGCGGTTCGACGTCGCGGGCTTCACGAACCTCAGCCCCGACCACCTCGACTTCCACACCGACATGGACGACTACTTCGACGCGAAGGCGGAGCTGTTCTCGCCGGCGCGCAGCGAGCGCGCGGTCGTGTGCGTCGACGACGAGCAGGGCTCCGGGTGGGCGCGGGTCGCGGTGTCCCCGGGTCTGCCCACGCCGACCTCCGCCCCGACGCGCACCGCCGCGAGGTGGTCGGTGCGCCACGTCCGCACGGTGCCCGGCGGCTCGGTGCTCACCGCCGTGGGGCCCGGCAGCGAGCTCGACCTCGAGGTGCACCTGCCCGGCGCGTTCAACGTCGCCAACGGGCTGGGCGCGCTGGCGATGCTGGCTGCGATCGGCATCGATCCCGAGGTCGCGGCGCGGGGGATCGGCGCGTGCCCCGGTGTCCCCGGCCGCATGGAGCGGGTGCCCGACGGCGATCCGCAGCTCCACCGGTTCGGGTACGTCGACTACGCCCACACCCCCGACGCCGTCGAGCGCGCGCTCGCTGCCGCCCGCGAGGTCGCCGAGGCGCAGCCCGGCACCCGCAGCCGCGTGATCGTGGTCCTCGGCGCCGGCGGCGACCGCGACCCGCACAAGCGCTTCGCGATGGGCGAGGCCGCCGTGCGCGGCGCCGACCGCGTGATCGTGACCGACGACAACCCGCGCAGCGAGGATCCGGCCGCCATCCGCCGCGAGCTGCTGCGCGGCGCCCGCACGATCACCGGCAAGCAGGTCACCGAGGCGGGCGACCGCCGACGCGCGATCCTCATGGCCGCCGCCCTCGCGGGGGAGCGTGACGTAGTCCTCATCCTCGGCAAGGGGCACGAGCAGGGCCAGGAGGTCGCCGGTACGGTCACGCCGTTCGACGACCGGGTGGTGCTCGCCGAGGCCTTCGCGCCGCGGGAGGCCACGCCCCTGCGGCACGACGACGAGGACCACGCATGATCCCGCTGACGCTCGAGCAGGTCGCGCGCGCCGTCGGCGGCGCGCTGGGCGGCGGTGCCGACCCCGCAGCGGTCGTGCGAGGCATCTCCACCGACACCCGGGCGGTGTCCGACGGCGACCTCTTCGTCGCGGTCGTGGGGGAGCGCGTCGATGCGCACGACCTCGCAGCTGACGCTGTCGCTGCCGGTGCTGCCGCGGTGCTCGCGTCGCGCGCGATCGACGTGCCGCACGTGCTGGTCGACGACACGGTCGCCGCTCTCGGGCGGCTCGCCCACGCGGTGCTGGTCGACCACCCGTCGGTGGTCGTCGTCGGCGTCACGGGGTCGTCGGGCAAGACGAGCACCAAGGACCTGCTCGCGCAGGTGCTCCCGGCGTACGGGCCGACCGTCGCGCCGCAGGGCTCGCTCAACACCGAGGTCGGCCTGCCGGTCACGGCGCTCGGCATCGACGAGCGCACGCGCGTCCTCGTCGCCGAGATGGGCGCGCGCGGCATCGGGCACGTCCGCTACCTCTGCGGCATCACGCCGCCGCGGGTCGGCGTCGTCCTCAACGTCGGCACAGCGCACGTCGGCGAGTTCGGGTCGCGCGAGAACATCGCGCTGGCCAAGGGCGAGCTGGTCGAGTGCCTGCCCGCCGCGTCGTCGGGCGGCGTCGCCGTCCTCAACGCCGACGACCCGCTCGTCGCCGCCATGGCGCCGCGCACGACCGCGAGGGTCGTGACGTACGGCGAGACAGCCACCGCCACCGTCCGCGCCGTCGACGTCGTCCTCGACGACGAGGGTCGGGCCGCATTCGCGCTGCTCGTCGACGGCCGGCGCGTCAACGTCGCGCTCGGCCTGCACGGCCGCCACCACGTCTCCAACGCCCTCGCGGCCGCCGCCGTGGGGACCAGCCTGGGGCTCGACCTCGACGAGGTCGCCGCGGCCCTGTCGGCGGCCCGCCCGGCGAGTCGCTGGCGGATGGAGGTGTCCACGGCCCCCTCGGGTGCCACGGTGGTCAACGACGCCTACAACGCCAACCCCGACTCCGTGCGGGCGGCGCTGGAGGCGCTGGCCGCCATGACCCGTGACGGCCGCCGCGGCACCGCGGTGCTGGGAGAGATGTTCGAGCTCGGAGAGACGACCGTGGACCTGCACGAGGAGACCGGACGCGAGGCCGCGCGCCAAGGCGCTGCGCGGCTGGTGGCGGTCGGGACGTCGGAGCCCGTGGCCGCCCTGGCGCGCGGCTACGTCGACGCCGGCGGCACCGACGTGGTCGTGGCCGCAGACGACGCCGCCGCGCTCGCTGCGCTCGGCGACCTCGGCGCGGACGACGTCGTGCTCGTCAAGGCCTCGCGCTCCGCCGGCCTCGAGCGGCTGGCGCAGGCGCTGACGGAGGTGGCGTCGTGAAGGTGGCCCTCGTCGCGGCCGGGCTCGGGCTGATCGTCGCCCTGCTCGGGACGCCGATGCTGATCCGCTGGCTCAAGGCGCACCACCTCGCGCAGGCGATCCGCGTGTCGGTGCCCGGCGAGCTCTACCCCGAGCACGAGGGCAAGCGCGGCACGCCGTCGATGGGCGGCCTCGCGATCCTCGCGGGCATGCTCATCGGCTACTTCGGCGGGCATCTCCTCCTGTGGCGGCCGCTGACGGCGTCCGGGGTGCTCGCGGTCTACCTCACGGTCGGCCTCGGCTCGGTGGGCATCGCCGACGACTACCTGAAGATCTTCAAGCAGCGCAGCACCGGCGTCCGCGCGCGCACCAAGCTGATCGGCCAGGCCGCGGTCGCGCTGTCGTTCGGCTGGCTCGCGCTGCACTTCCCGGACGCCGAGGGTCTGACGCCGGCGTCGCACGCGATCTCGTTCCTGCGCAACACCTCGATCGTGCTGCCCACCGCGCTGGTGATGGTGTGGATCTGGTTCCTCGTCACCGCGACCACGAACGCGGTGAACCTCACCGACGGCCTCGACGGGCTCGCCGCCGGTGCCGCCGTGATGGCGCTCGGTGCCTACACGCTCCTCGCACTGTGGCAGTACCGGCAGAACTGCGAGTTCTTCGAGTCGACGCGCTGCTACGACGTGCGCGACCCGCTCGACCTCGCGATGTTCGCCGCCGCCATCGCCGGAGCGACGTTCGGCTTCCTGTGGTGGAACACCGCGCCCGCCAGCATCTTCATGGGCGACACCGGATCGCTGTCGCTCGGCGGTGCGATCGCGGCGCTCGCGATCCTCACCCGCACCGAGCTGCTCCTGCCGCTGCTCGCCGGCCTGTTCCTCATCGTCACTCTGTCGGTGATCGGCCAGGTCGGCAGCTACAAGCTCACCGGAAGACGCATGTTCCGGATGGCTCCGCTGCACCACCACTTCGAGATGCTGGGCTGGGCCGAGATCCAGATCGTCGTGCGCTTCTGGATCATCCAGGGGCTGTTCGTGGCGCTCGGGCTCGGCCTGTTCTACGCCGAGTGGATCCGGCGGCCCGGATGACCCGCACGGACGTCTCGGCGTACGCGCGCGGCTCGGACTGGTCCGCCGTGCACGCCGTGGTCGCCGGCGTGGGCGTGGCCGGGTTCGCCGCGGCGGACCAGCTGATCCACCTCGGTGCACGCGTGACGGTGATCGACGCCGCCGACGGCGACAAGCAGCGCGAGCGCGCCGAGATCCTCGACGTGATCGGCGCGACCGTGCGCCTCGGAGACGGCGACACGCTGCCCGAGGGCGCCGACGTCCTCGTGGTCTCGCCCGGCCTCCCGCCGCGATCGCCGGTGATCCTCGCCGCGCAGGATCAGGGCGTCCCGGTCTGGGGCGAGCTCGAGCTCGCGTGGCGGCTGCGCGGTCCCGACGCCGCCCCGTGGCTCGTCGTCACCGGGACCAACGGCAAGACCACGACCACGCTGATGCTCGCGTCGATGCTGCGCGCGGCCGGGCACCGCACCGCGGCCGTCGGCAACATCGGCGTCTCCCTCGTCGACGCGGTGATGGACCCGGAGGGCTACGACGTCCTCGCGGTCGAGGTCGGCGCGCCGCAGCTGCCGTTCCTGTCGACGGCGAGCCCGCTGGCGTCGGTGTGCCTCAACGTCGCCGAGGACCACATCGACCTGTTCGGGTCGTTCGAGGCCTACACGGCCGCGAAGGCGCGCATCTACACCAACACCCAGGTGGCCGCGGTCTACGACCTCGCGGAGCCGGAGACGCTGCGCATGGTCGAGGAGGCCGACGTCGTCGAGGGCTGCCGCGCGATCGGCATCACCCGCGGCATCCCGAGCCTGTCGATGCTCGGCGTCGTCGACGACCTGCTGGTCGACCGCGCGTTCGTCGAGAACCGGCGCGAGTCGGCGCAGGAGCTGGCCTCGGTGCACGACGTCCGACCGTTCGCGCCGCACAACATCACCAACGCGCTCGCCGCCGCCGCGCTCGCGCGGGCGTTCGGCGTACCGGCGTCGGCCGTCCGGGAGGGGCTGCGCACCTTCGAGCCGGCGGGGCACCGCATCGCCGAGGTCGGCGAGGTCGACGGCGTCCGCTACGTCGACGACTCCAAGGCCACCAACTGCCACGCGGCCGAGACGTCGCTGCTGGCCTACGGACCGGTGGTCTGGATCGCCGGCGGGATGGCCAAGGGGCAGGAGTTCGACGACCTGGTGCTCCGCACGCGCGACCGGCTGCGCGGCGCCGTGCTCCTCGGCGTCGACCGGGAGCGGATCCGCGAGGCGCTGGCGCGACACGCGCCGGATGTCCCCGTCGTGGAGGTCTCCCGCACGGACACTGGAGCCATGGACGACGTCGTGAGCGCCGCCGCCGGGCTGGCACGCCCCGGCGACACCGTGCTGCTCGCGCCCGGCTGCGCGTCCTGGGACATGTACCGCGACTACGCCCAGCGCGGCGACGTCTTCGCCGAGGCCGTGCGACGCCTGTCGGAGCGCTGACCCTGCGATGAGCAGCGACACCGTACGCCGCGAGGCGAAGGCCGACCGGCCCAAGGCCGAGCACCCGCTCGCGACCTACCACGTGCTGCTCGGCGCGACCCTGCTGCTGCTCCTGCTCGGCATCGCGATGGTGCTGTCGGCGTCGACCGTGCTGAGCTACCAGGTCTTCGGCTCGGCCTACACGCTGTGGTTCCGCCAGGTGATGTTCGCCGTGGTCGGTCTCGTCGCGATGGTCGCGGCGTCGCGCATGCCTGTCGCGTTCTACCGGCGGCTGGCCTACCCGCTGCTGATCTTCGCGCTGGTGTCCCTCGTCGCGGTGCTCGTCATCGGCCACTCGGTCGCGGGCCAGCGCAACTGGATCGAGCTCGGCGGCCCGTTCCGCTTCCAGCCCAGCGAGTTCGCCAAGCTCGCCCTGGTGCTGTGGGCGTCGGACCTGATGGCGCGCAAGCAGGGCAGCATCCACCAGTGGAAGCACCTGCTGATCCCGCTGGTCCCGGTGGCCACGCTGATCGTCGGGCTGGTGCTGCTCGAGGGCGACGTCGGCACGGCGCTCGTCATGGTGCCGATGGTTGCAGCGGTCCTCTACGTCAACGGCGCACCGATGCGACTGTTCGTGCTCGGTGCCGGCGCGGTCCTCGGCGGCGTCGCGCTGCTGACCGTGGGCCACACCTACCGGCTCGGCCGGTTCACCGCGTGGCTCGACCCGAGCGCCGACGCGCTCAACACCGGCTGGCAGGTGCTGCACGGCAAGAGCGCGCTCGGCGGCGGCGGCTGGTTCGGCGTCGGCCTCGGCGCCAGCCGCGAGAAGTGGGACTGGCTGCCCGAGGCGCACACCGACTTCATCTACGCCGTGGTCGGCGAGGAGCTCGGCATCATCGGCTCGCTGCTGGTGCTCGTGCTGTTCGCCGCGATCGGCGTCGCGGGGCTGCGGCTGGCCCGCGTCACGACCGACCCGTTCGTGCGCACGGCGTCGGCGGCCACCGTCGCGTGGCTGCTGACCCAGGCGCTGCTCAACATCGGTGCGGTGCTGCAGCTGGTGCCCATCACCGGCATCCCGCTGCCGCTGGTGTCCTACGGCGGCTCGTCGCTCGTCCCGACGCTGGTCGCCTGCGGCATGCTCATGTCCTTCGCGCGCGCCGAGGCCGGACGTCCGGTGAAGGCCACGCGCTCCCGTCGTCCCGCCCGGGGGCGGTGAGCCCCGTGCACGTCGTCCTCGCGGGCGGGGGCACGGCCGGCCACGTCGAGCCGGCCCTCAACCTCGCCGACTGCCTGCGCCGCCACGACCCCGACGTCGGCATCACGGCGCTGGGCACCGAGCGCGGTCTCGAGACCCGGCTGGTTCCCGAGCGCGGCTACGACCTGCGGCTCGTGACGGCGACGCCGATGCCGCGACGTCCCACGCTCGACCTCGCCCGCCTGCCCACCCGCGTGCGCCGTGCCGTCGCGGAGGTGCGCGAGGTGCTCGACGACACCGGGGCCGACGTCCTCGTCGGCTTCGGCGGCTACGTCGCGCTGCCGGGCTACCTCGGCGCGCGCGGCAGCGTCCCCATCGCGATCCACGAGGCCAACGCGCGGCCGGGCCTGGCCAACCGGGTGGGCGCGCGCTTCACGTCGTACGTCGGCTGCGCGGTGCCGGGCGCGATCGCGGGGTCGCAGCACATCGGCATGCCGCTGCGGCAGACGATCGCGAACCTCGATCGCGCGGCGCTGCGGGCCGAGGCGCGTGCGCACTTCGGCCTCGACCCCGACCGCCCGACCCTGCTGGTGTTCGGCGGATCGCAGGGCGCGCGCAAGCTCAACGAGGCGACCGTCGCCGCCGCTCACGACCTCACCGCGCAGGGCATCCAGGTGCTGCACGCCGCGGGCCTGCGCAACGACGACCAGCGGCCCACCGGCACGGTCGGGCCGGCGCCGTACGTGGCGCTGCCCTACATCGACCGGATGGACCTCGCCTACGCCGCGGCCGACGTCGCGCTGTGCCGCGCCGGCGCGATGACGTGCGCCGAGCTCGCCGCCGTCGGGCTGCCCGCCCTCTACGTCCCGCTGCCCATCGGCAACGGCGAGCAGCGGCTCAACGCGCTGCCCGTCGTCGACGCCGGGGGAGGGCTGCTCGTCGACGACGCGTCGCTCGACGGCGAGCGGGTCGTGCACGTGCTCGCGCCGCTCCTGCTCGACCGCGAGCAGCGACGCGAGATGGAAACGGCCGCCGCCTCCCACGGTCAGCGCGATGCGGACGAGAGACTGAGGGCGCTGGTTCTCGACGCCGTGGAGAGCGCCGGTGCCACGCCCGCACGAGGAGGCTCCCGATGACCGCCCAGCCCGCCGACCTGTCCGGACTCGGGCGCGTCCACGTCGTCGGCATCGGCGGCGCCGGCATGTCGGGCATCGCGCGCATCCTCGTCGCCCGCGGCGTCACGGTCAGCGGCAGCGACGCGAAGGACTCCCGACGCCTCGCGGCGCTGCGGGCGCTCGGCGTCGAGTGCTACGTCGGCCACGCGGCCGAGCAGATCGCGGGCGCCGACACCGTCATCGCCTCGACGGCCATCAAGGCGGAGAACCCCGAGCTCGTCGCGGCCCGCGAGGCGGGGCTGCGGGTGATGGGCCGCGCCGAGGCGCTGGCGACGCTGATGGACGGCTACCGCGGCGTCGCCGTCGCCGGCACGCACGGCAAGACGACCACGACCTCGATGCTCACGGTCGCGCTGCAGCACTGCGGCGCCGACCCGTCGTTCGCGATCGGCAGCGAGCTCAACGAGAGCGGCAGCAACGCCCACCTCGGCAGCGGCGAGGACTTCGTCGCCGAGGCCGACGAGAGCGACGGCGCGTTCCTCGCGCTCCCGGCGTACGCCGGCATCGTCACCAACGTCGAGCCCGACCACCTCGACCACTGGGGCACGTTCGACGCGATCGAGGCGGCCTTCCTCGAGTTCTGCACCGCGATCCGCGACCGCGGCGGCTTCGTGACCGTGTGCGTCGACGATCCGGGTGGGGCGCGGCTCGCGGAGAAGGCGCGCGGCGAGGGTGTCGACGTCCGTACCTACGGCACGGGCGACGCGGCCGACTTCCGGGTCGAGCTCGTCGGCGTGGGCGACCACGGCTGGCGCTTCGACGTGCTCGAGCACGGGGTGCGCCTCGGGCTCACCGAGCTCGGCGTCCCGGGAAAGCACAACGTGCTCAACGCGACCGCCGCGCTCGTGACGGGGATCGGGCTCGGGCTCCCGGCCAGCGACCTGCGTGCCGGCCTCGAGACGTTCTCGGGCACCCGGCGCCGCTTCGACTTCAAGGGCACCGCCGACGGCGTGCGCGTCTACGACGACTACGCCCACCACCCCACCGAGATCGCCGCGACGCTGTCGGCGATGCGCGACGTCGTGGGGGAGGGGCGGCTCGTCGTCGCGTTCCAGGCGCACCACTACTACCGCACCGCGATGTTCACGACGGAGTTCGGCGAGGCGCTCGGTCTCGCCGACGAGGTCGTGGTGCTCGAGGTGTTCGCGCCGGGCGAGGACCCGATCCCCGGTGCGTCGGGCGTGGCGATGGCGGCCAACGTGCCGCTGCCCGCAGACCAGGTCGTGTTCGAGCCGTCGTGGAGCAAGGTCGCCGGACAGCTCGTGTCGCGCGCGCACCCGGGCGACGTCGTGATGACGCTGGGCGCCGGCGACATCGCGATGATCGGCACCGAGGTGCTCGACCTGCTGCGCGCCCGTGAGACGCGATGACCGTCCTCGAGTCCGCGCAGCGCTTCGGTGCCGCGACGCGTCGGCGTCGCGTCTACCGCTGGATCGCGCTGGCCGTCGTCGTCGCGCTGGTCGCTCTCGTCGTCTGGGTCGTGTGGTTCTCGTCGTTGCTCAGCGTCCGCGAGGTGCGGGTGCTCGGGACGACGAACGTGAGCGCCGACCAGGTGCGCACCGCGGCCGACGTGCCGTCCGACATCCAGCTCGCGCGCGTCGACGTCGACGGCATCGCGGAGCGCGTCGACGCCATCCCGCGGGTGCGGTCCGTGGAGGTGCGTCGCGGCTGGCCCGACGTCCTCGTCCTCGTCGTCACCGAGCGGACGCCGATCGCCGTCACGCGCGTCGGGACGACGCTCACCTACCTCGACGACACCGGCGCGCGGTTCGGTTCGCTGTCGGTGGCGCCGCGCGGCATGCCGCTCGTCGTCGCCCCCGACGCTGTCTCGACCGGGGCTGCGCTCGCGGTCGTCGACGCGCTGCCCAAGGCGCTGCGCGACACCGTCACGACCGTCACGGCGAGCACCCGCGACGACGTCGTGCTCACCCTCGCCGACCGGGTGACCGTGCGCTGGGGGAGCGCCGAGCAGTCCGACCGGAAGGCCACCGTCCTGGCCGCTCTGCTGCGCGTGAAGGCGGCGTCCTACGACGTGAGCGCCCCCGACCTGCCCACCTCGAGGGGCTCCGCGGCCCCGTCCCGCTGACTCTCAGCCGGTTTCCAGACAGCCGAGAAGCCTTGCCGCGCAAGCGATCTGCTGCCTCTTGACGGTCCGGCACGCCCGGGGACCGGGCCGGCGCCTTGCGCTGCCCCGCCGACCCGCCGTAGGTTCACCCCTCAGGTACAGGATGACATAACTATCAGCCTCTACATGAGGGTGAGAGTTGTCGCGGCGCTCGGGGAAGGGCCACCGCGACGGTCGAGAGAAGGGTCAGGGCCATGGCGGCTCCCCAGAACTACCTCGCGGTGATCAAGGTCGTCGGCATCGGCGGCGGCGGCGTGAACGCCGTCAACCGGATGATCGAGGTCGGCCTCAAGGGCGTCGAGTTCATCGCGGTGAACACCGACGCGCAGGCGCTGCTCATGAGCGACGCCGACGTCAAGCTCGACATCGGTCGCGAGCTCACCCGCGGTCTCGGCGCAGGCGCCGACCCCGAGGTCGGGCGTCGCGCGGCGGAGGACCACGCGGAGGATCTCGAGGAGGTCCTCAAGGGTTCCGACATGGTCTTCGTGACCGCCGGCGAGGGTGGTGGCACCGGCACCGGTGGCGCGCCCGTCGTGGCGAAGATCGCGCGCCAGCTCGGTGCGCTGACCATCGGTGTCGTGACGCGTCCGTTCGGCTTCGAGGGCAAGCGCCGCGGGGTGCAGGCCGACTCCGGCGTCGACTCGCTCCGCGCCGAGGTCGACACGCTCATCGTCATCCCGAACGACCGACTGCTGTCGCTGTCGGACCGCAACATCTCGATGCTCGACGCGTTCCGCCAGGCCGACCAGGTCCTGCTGCAGGGCGTCTCCGGCATCACCGACCTCATCACGACGCCGGGTCTGATCAACCTCGACTTCGCCGACGTGAAGACCATCATGGCCGGCGCCGGCTCGGCGCTCATGGGCATCGGCTCGGCGCGCGGCGACGACCGCGCGATCGCCGCGGCCGAGGCCGCGATCTCGAGCCCGCTGCTCGAGGCGAGCATCGACGGTGCGCACGGCGTGCTGCTCTCGATCTCCGGCGGCTCGGACCTCGGGCTGTTCGAGATCAACGAGGCCGCGCGCCTCGTGGCCGACGCCGCCCACCCCGAGGCGAACATCATCTTCGGCGCCGTCATCGACGACACCCTCGGCGACGAGGTGCGCGTGACGGTCATCGCGGCCGGCTTCGACGGCGGTCTCCCGCCGGCCCGCCGCGCCACCACCAAGCCGGCCGAGAAGACTGTGGAGGCCGCTGCGGCCGAGACGGTCATCGAGGTCGACTCGGTCAACCTCACCTCCCCGGCCGAGGACGAGCCCCGTCGCGAGCCGCGCACGATCGTCTTCGACGACAGCGGCGACGAGGACGACCTCGACGTCTGCGGCCGGACCCCTGGGGGGTCCGGCCGCAGTCTCGTTCCCGGGCTGTGCGCGGTTGCGACCACAGCCCGCCTCTCGGGCCCGGTCGGGTGCTGCGCCGTCGCGTGCGGCCGTGCCACGATCGCCGACGTGGGCATGGTGATGCTGCTGCAGCGGGTCGACGCCGAGGAGATGGCGCGCCTCGTCGTCGACGACGAGTTCCTCGAGCGCCTCCTGTTCGGTGACGAGGACGCGCCGCCCGTGCCCGACCCGCGCCAGACCGACCTCGACAAGCTCTGGCACGGCGTCCACTGGCTGCTGACCGGGTCCGTGGAGGAGTCGTCCCGTGGGCTGGGGACCGTGCTCTTCGGAGGAGCAGAGGTGGGCGAGGATCTCGGCTACGGGCCGCCGCGGCTGATGCGGCCCGACGAGGTGGCCGTCGTCTACCGGGAGCTGGTCGCCGTCCCGGAGTCCGAGCTCCTCGCGCGCTTCGACCCGGTGGCGATGGAGGAGGCCGGCGTCTACCCGTCGGGGATCTGGGGACGTCCGGAGGCGTTCGCGGACCTGCTGCCAGCGCTCCACGACGTCGTCGAGCAGTACGCCGCCGCCGTCGCGCACGGCGAAGGGCTCCTGCTCGTCATCCAGTGACTGCTGACTGCGCTCCGTCGGCGCTGCGGTTCCGTGACGGGGACGCCGAACCGGGTCCGCGATCGCACGGTCGAGAAGGCGTCGTTGTGTCGTGGGCGGTGGGCCGAGGGCGGCTCGACGGGAGTCC
>JBGAJT010000092.1:0-11438 GCA_044224785.1 Candidatus Nanopelagicales bacterium
TCGACGCCGCCGAGGAGATCCGGCGTACGGCGTCGTTCGTGGCAGCGGTGCGGGCCAAGCATCCCGAGGTCGTCATCAGCGTCGACACCTGGCGCGCGGAGGTCGGCCGGGTCGCGTGCGGCGAGGGCGCCGACCTGCTCAACGACGCATGGGGCGGGCACGACCCGGAGCTCGCGGCGGTGGCCGGCGAGCTCGGCGCGGGGCTGGTCTGCACCCACACGGGCGGCGCGACCCCGCGGACCCGGCCGCACCGGGTGCAGTACGCCGACGTGGTGGCCGACGTCGTCGCGTTCTGCACCGCGGAGGCGGAGCGCGCGGTGGCGCTCGGCGTCTCGCCGGAGTCGGTGATCATCGACCCGGGCCACGACTTCGGGAAGAGCACGCGGCACTCGCTGGAGGTCACGCGGCGGCTGCCCGAGCTGGTCGAGACCGGCTGGCCGGTGCTGGTCTCCTTGTCGCGCAAGGACTTCGTCGGGGAGGCCCTCGACATCGCGGCTCCCGGCGAGCGGCTCACCGGCACCCTCGCCACCACCGCGGTGTCGGCCTGGCTCGGTGCGCGCGTCTACCGCGCCCACGACGTCGCCGCGACCCGCCAGACCCTCGACATGGTCGCCGCGATCGCCGGCACCCGCCCGCCCGCCGTCGCCCGCCGCGGCCTCGCCTGACCCCCCGCCGTAGTCACTGAATGTGCCATTCGTTGCTAAGAAGGCAACATTCCTTCCGTTCACCGTCAGCGAAGGGGTGAGCGCATGAACCGGGTGCCACCGTCGCTCGGGTCGCGCGGCCAGGGCTGGGTGGCGCTGCAGTTCGCCTTGCTCGGTCTCGCCCTGCTCGTCGGGCTGCTCGACCTGTCGGGATGGGGTCCGGCGTACGCCGGAGGCCTGCGCTACCTCGGCGTCCTCGTCGTGAGCGCCGGCGTCGTCCTCGCGGTGTTCGCCGTCCTCGGCCTCGGGTCCTCGCTCACGGCGCTGCCGGCGCCGGTGGAGCACGGGACGCTGCGGACCGACGGCGTGTACGGCGTGGTGCGGCACCCGATCTACTCGGCGCTGCTGCTCGTGGTGCTCGGCTGGGCGCTCGTCTCGAGCCCGTGGGTCCTGCTGGTGTGGCTCGCGCTCGCGGTGGAGCTCGACCTCAAGCGCCAGGTCGAGGAGGACTTCCTCGAGCGGACGTACGACGACTACCGCGCGTACCGTGCGCGGGTCCGGTGGGCGCTGGTGCCGTACGTACGCTGAGGCCCGGACCGACCGCGGCCCGCGGTGAATGTCAGGAATGTTGCTGTCTTAGCAACGAATGGCACATTCAGTGAGAACGGCCTAGGGCTCGGCCTCGAGGAACTCGGCGGGGGTGGGCTCGGCGACGCCGACGGAGCCGGCCTCGGCCCAGCCGCGCTCGACGGCGGCGATCGCCTCGTCGACCGACCGCGTCCACACCAGCTGCGAGGCGGCGGAGTCGCGGACGAAGCCGGCCTTCACCAGCCCGGCGACGAGCTCGGCCAGCGGCTGCAGGTCGCCCCACGGGTCGAGCACCACCACCGGCTTGTCGTGCATCCGCAGCGAGCGGGCCACCCAGATCTCGAGCAGCTCCTCGAGCGTGCCGATGCCGCCGGGCAGGGTGATGAAGGCATCGCTGCGCCGGTCCATCTCGCCCTTGCGCTCGCGCATGTCCTCGGTGACGACGAGCTCGTCGGCACCGTGGTCGGCGACCTCGAGCTCGACGAGCGCCCGCGGGATCACCCCGACGGTGTGCGCTCCTCCCGCGCGGGCGGCGCGGGCGACGGCGCCCATGCAGCTGACCGACCCTCCCCCGCTGACCAGGGTCCAGCCGCGACGGGCGACGGCGAACCCGACCTCGGCGGCGAGCACGGCGTACCGCTCGTCGATGCTCTCGCTCGACGCGCAGAAGACGGCGACGGACGGCACCTCAGACCTCCACCGGGGGGAACCACTCGGGCGGGGGCGGCACGTCGCCGTGCTGCCGTCGGGCCAGGTCGATGATGCGCACCGCCTCGTCGACGTCGTCGGTCACGGTGACGAGGTCGAGGTCCTTGGCGGAGATCTTGCCGCCCGGCAGCACGGTCGAGCGCAGCCAGTCGAGCAGACCTCCCCAGTACGCCGTGCCCATGAGCACGACGGGGAACGACGTCACCTTCCCGGTCTGCACCAGGGTGAGCGACTCGAAGAGCTCGTCGAACGTGCCGAAGCCGCCGGGGAAGACCACGAACGCCTGCGCGTACTTCACGAACATCGTCTTGCGCGCGAAGAAGTACCGGAAGTTGACGCCGAGGTCGACCCAGTCGTTCATGCCCTGCTCGAAGGGCAGCTCGATGCCGAGACCGACCGAGACGCCGCCGGCCTCGAACGCACCGCGGTTGGCCGCCTCCATGATCCCGGGGCCGCCGCCGGTGATGACGCCGTACCCGTGCGAGGCCAGCGCCGAGGCGAGCCGGCGCGCGGTCGCGTACTCCGACGAGTCCTCGGGCGTGCGGGCCGAGCCGAAGATGCTCACCGACGGCCCGAGGCTCGCCAGGGCGCCGAAGCCCTCGACGAACTCCGCCTGGATGCGCAGGACGCGCCACGGGTCGGTGTGCACCCAGTCGCTGGGCCCGCGGGTGTCGAGCAGCCGCTGGTCGGTGGTGGACGGCGGCACCTGCCCGCGGCGCAGCGTGACCGGGCCCTTGGTGCGGGTCGGGCCGTCGGGGACGGGGGGGCGCTCGGGCGGGACGGGGCCGTCGGCGTCGGGAGAGCTCACGTGCCGACGCTAACCCCTGGGCCGCCGCCCGCACCGGCACCCCGGCTGGGAGTCCCCTGAACACGGCGGGAACCGCAGGGGTCCAGGATGCGTCGGAGCGGCGAGGAGGTCCCGATGAGCGAGAACTCGAGGCGAGACCTGACGGTCTTCGGCGTGGTCGCCGTGCTGGCGCTGCTCCTGGTGGGCGGCGTCTGGTGGTTCGCGGACCGCCCCAACCCGTTCTCGTCGGGCACGAGCACGACCACCGGCAACGTCGTGACCTACGAGGGTCGCACGTACTGGGTCTCCGGCGAGCGCGTCGCCGAGACGTCGCTCGGCGCCCCCGTCGCCACCGGCGTGCTCTACCAGGGCACCACGGCCGACCTGCGCGAGGTGCGCGGCTTCCCCGCCGACCAGGTGCTCGCCGCCTACATCCCCGCCCAGCGCGCCGGCCAGACCGGCTCGGGCTGGACCTTCGTCGCGGTCGACCAGACCCTGGGCACCAACCCCCTCGCCGACCCCAGCGCCAGCGCGGTCCTGCAGCGGTGACCTTCAGCGGCTGACGGGGTACATCGGCAGCCACTGCCCCTCGCTCAGCGCCGCCCAGACCGCCGGCAGCTCGTCGTCGGTACCCGCGATGCGGGTCCCGGCCACCAGCTGGAAGCCACCGACCGTGGTCGGCCCCCAGACGCCTCCTCCGCCGAGGTCGGCGCGGTGGTGGCGCATGTCGTCGTACGCCGCCGCGGCGGAGCCGACCGGCACGCTCTGCACAGACACCGCCGGGGCGCCCGACACCAGCGCCTGCAGGAACGTCCCGTGCAGGTCGAAGATGTACCGGTCCTGGGCGAGGAAGCCGACGGCAGCT
Organism: Candidatus Nanopelagicales bacterium; assembly: GCA_044224785.1. Classification (GTDB taxonomy): domain Bacteria; phylum Actinomycetota; class Actinomycetes; order S36-B12; family CAIYMF01; genus Longivirga. Next base: position 3,593 of record JBGAJT010000092.1, read on the forward strand.
GTCGTCCCGTCCGGCCCGACGGCCAGCCGGCTCATGACCTCGATGTGCCCGTCGGACACCTGCTCGCTCGTCGCGACCGCCACTTCCGCGGGGACGTGGTCGCCGGCGGTGAAGCCGATGCCCGCGGTGACCTTGCGGACCAGTGCTGCCCTGGCCTCGGGGGTCGCCGCGACGACGCTCCGGTCGAGGGCGCGCACGATGATGAGAGGGACCCCGACCGCGCTGGGCTCCTGCACGAAGAAGCGCACCGAGCCCAGCGGCGTCCGGTAGAGGTGGTCCTGGGCCTCCACCTGGGCCGGCAGCGACGGGTCGGACGGGATCGCGACCTCCGTCACCGGGGAGCCGAACGCGCGCTCCAAGGCACGGGTGCTCGTGCCGAGCTCCAGGACCGAGGGGTCGACGGTGACGACGCTCGAGGTCGCGGGCGCCTCGGACGGGACGACGCCGGCGGCGAGGGTGATCTGGCCGTCGCCGAACAGCTGCGCCCAGCGGTCGGTCGTCCAGGGCTGGCGACCGGTGACCAGGCTGGTCGCCAGGGCGAGCACGGCGACGATCGCGAGGGCGGCGAGCAGGCCGCGCGCGACCTGGCGGCTGACGGACGGAAGCGGCCGCGCGGTCTGCGGCTCGACGATCGACGACATGGGTCCCCCTGACCTCACGGCTGGGACCAAGATCGACTTCTCCCGGCCCCGACTGGAGCCGCGGGCCGACGCGTTGCGCAGGACGGGTGACGTCCCGGTGCTACTCCTCGGCGCGGGGCGGCCGGCGACGGGCCGCGACGTAGCCCAGGACGATGCACGCGCCGACGAGCAGCGGGAAGACGACGGCCAGCCCGATGATCAGCGGCGTGACCTCGACGCTGCTCGCGGCGTCGGCCGGGATGAGCAGCTGCGAGAGCCAGATCGCGTCGACGAAGGCGAGCAGCCCGGTGAGCACGGAGGCCCACACCATGGCGGTGTAGGCGCGGGGCGACAGCGTGGTCACGCCAGCCACGAGCGCAGCCCCGCCTCGACCGAGACCAGGTCGGCGACCGGGACGTACTCGTCGCGGTGGTGAGCGAGCGACGGGTCGCCGGTGCCGTAGTTCACCGCGGGGACGCCGAGCGAGGTGAAGCGCGCGACGTCGGTCCAGCCGAACTTCGGCGACGGCGTCCCGCCGACGGCCGCGACGAAGTCCTGCGCGGCCGGGTGCGCCAGGCCGGGCAGCGCACCGTCGACCGCGTCGACGACGACGAGGTCGTAGCCGTCGAAGAGCTCGCGCAGGAAGGCCTCGCCCTCCTCCTTCGTACGGCTCGGCGCGAACCGGTAGTTCACCGACACGACGCACTCGTCGGGGATGACGTTGCCCGCGACGCCGCCGCGGATCCCGACGGCGTTGAGCCCCTCGCGGTAGACCAGCCCGTCGATCTCGACCTGCCGCGGCTGGTAGGCCTCGAGCCGGCGCAGCACCTCGCCCGCCTTGTGGATCGCGTTGTCGCCCATCCACGCCCGGGCGCTGTGCGCGCGCACCCCGGTCGTGCGCACGTCGACGCGCATCGTGCCCTGGCAGCCGGCCTCGACGACCGCGTTGCTCGGCTCCATGAGGACGGCGAAGTCGGCGGCGAGCAGGTCCGGGCGCTCGTCGGCGAGACGGCGCAGCCCGTTGTACTGCGAGTCGATCTCCTCGGCCTCGTACCAGATCCACGTGACGTCGCGGGTCGGTGCCGTGAGCGCGGCCGCGAGCCGCAGGGCGACCGCGACGCCGCCCTTCATGTCGCAGGCGCCGAGGCCGTAGATCCGGTCCTCGCCGTCGACGGTGACCCGGCGCGAGGGCATGTTCTCGTTCTCGGGCACGGTGTCGAGGTGCCCGCCGATCACGACGCGCTCGGCACGACCGAGGTTCGTGCGCGCCACGACCGTGTGGCCGTCGCGCACGACGTCGAGGTGGGGGTACGCCGAGACCGCGCGCTCCACGGCGTCGGCGAGCACCTGCTCCTGCAGCGACTCGCTGGGCACGTCGATGAGCGCCTGGAGCAGGTCGGCGGGATCGGCGGCGAGGTCGAGCTCGGGAGCAGCGGTCACGCCCGAGAGCCTAACGACCGCGGGCGCCTCGGTAGGTTGGGCGTCATGACGCTGCTCTCCTCCCCCGCCTCCGCCGTCGGCCTGGCCACCTACGCCGGCGACACGCTGCTCGACGCCTGGTACCCCGCCCCCGCGCTCGCCGCGGCCCCGGCGGCCGTCGACGGCCTCGGCGAGGTGGAGCGCACCGACGCCGTGCGCGGCGTCCGCACGGTCACGATCACGACGACGATCGCCGACTTGTCGCAGCCCCCGGCGGACACCGCCGACGCCTGGCTGCGGCTGCACCTGCTGTCGCACCGGCTCGTCGCACCGCGCACCGTCAACCTCGACGGCCTCTTCGGTGTGCTGACCAACGTCGCGTGGACGTCGGTCGGGCCGGTCCCCGTCGACCGCGTCACCGAGGTGCTGCTCGCGGCCCGGCTCGAGGGCCGCCACATCACCGTGCACGGCGTCGACAAGTTCCCGCGCATGGTCGACTACGTCGTGCCCACCGGCGTGCGCATCGGCGACGCCGACCGGGTGCGCCTCGGCGCGCACCTCGCCAGCGGCACCACCGTCATGCACGAGGGCTTCGTGAACTTCAACGCCGGCACGCTCGGCTCGTCGATGGTCGAGGGCCGGATCTCGGCGGGCGTCGTCGTCGGCGACGGCTCCGACGTCGGCGGCGGCGCATCGATCATGGGCACCCTGTCCGGCGGCGGCACCCAGGTCGTGACCATCGGCGAGCGCTGCCTCATCGGCGCCAACGCCGGCGTCGGCATCTCGCTCGGCGACGAGTGCGTCGTCGAGGCGGGCTGCTACGTCACCGCCGGCTCGAAGATCACGCTGCCCGACGGCGAGGTCGTGCGCGGCCGGGACCTGTCGGGCATGGACGGCCTGCAGTTCTGGCGCAACTCGGTGAGCGGCGCGCTCGAGGCGCGCCCGCGCTCGGGCTCGTGGGGCGGGCTCAACGCCCACCTCCACCACAACGACTGACCCGCGGACCGCCTGTGCCGCAGCAGTTCTCCGACGCCGAGCGGGAGAAGGTCCTGCGCGCGTTCACCTCGGACGGGCGCATCACGTCGATGCCGGCGAAGTGGTCGCGCAAGCTCGTGCTGCTCGACGTCGTCGCCCAGTCCTTCGACCCGGGCCGCGCCTACACCGAGGCAGAGGTCAACGAGGTGCTGCTGGGCTGGCACGACGACTACGCCGCGCTGCGCCGCTACCTCGTTGACGCCGACTACCTCGGCCGCGAGAACGGCTTCTACTGGCGCACCGGCGGCTCGTTCGAGGTCTGAGGCCGACGTCCCCGGGTCAGCGGTCCTCGAGGGCGAGGTAGGGGCGCTCGGTGGCGCCGACGTAGATCTGGCGCGGGCGCCCGATCTTGGTCTGCGGGTCCTCGATCATCTCGCGCCACTGGGCGATCCAGCCGGGGAGCCGGCCCAGCGCGAACATCACCGTGAACATCCGGGTCGGGAAGCCCATCGCCTTGTAGATGAGGCCCGTGTAGAAGTCGACGTTCGGGTAGAGCTTGCGCGAGATGAAGAAGTCGTCGGAGAGAGCGACCTCCTCGAGACGCAGCGCGATGTCGAGCAGCGGGTCGCTGACGCCGAGCGCCTCGAACACCTCGTACGCCGTCTTCTTCACGATCGCCGCACGCGGGTCGTAGTTCTTGTAGACGCGGTGGCCGAAGCCCATGAGCTTCACGCCGTCCTCGCGGTTCTTCACCTGGCGGATGAAGGTGTTCACGCCGCCGCCGCTGCGGTGGATCTTGTCGAGCATCTCGAGCACGGCCTGGTTGGCGCCGCCGTGCAGCGGGCCGAACAGCGCGTTGATGCCCGCGGACACGGACGCGAACAGGTTCGCGTGCGAGGAGCCCACGAGGCGCACGGTCGAGGTCGAGCAGTTCTGCTCGTGGTCGGCGTGCAGGATCAGCAGCAGGTCGAGCGCCCGCGAGATGACCGGGTCGACCTGGTAGTCCTCAGCGGGGACGCCGAAGGTCATCCGCAGGAAGTTGTCGTTGAGCGACAAGGAGTTGTCGGGGTAGAGCAGCGGCTGCCCGACCGACTTCTTGTAGGCGTACGCCGCGATCGTCGGCACCTTGGCCAGCAGGCGGATCGTGGAGATGTGGACCTGCTCGTCGTCGAACGGGTCGAGCGAGTCCTGGTAGAAGGTCGACAGCGCGGAGACCGCGCTGGACAGGACGGGCATCGGGTGCGCGTCGCGCGGGAAGCCGTCGAAGAACCGGCGGAGGTCCTCGTGCAGCATCGTGTGGTGCTTCACGTTCGCCTCGAACGCCGTCAGCTGCGCCGGGGTCGGGAGCTCGCCGTAGATCAGCAGGTACGAGGTCTCGAGGAACGACGAGCGCTCGGCGAGCTGCTCGATCGGGTAGCCGCGGTAGCGCAAGATCCCGGCGTCGCCGTCGATGAAGGTGATCGCGGAGGCGCACGACGCGGTGTTGGTGAACCCGCTGTCGAGGGTGACCGCGCCGGTGGTCTTGAGCAGCGACGAGATGTCGAAGCCGTCGTTGCCGTCGGTCGCGGGGATGCGCGCGAGCGGGAGATCTCCCCCGGGGTAGGTGAGGGTCACGTCGGACACGGGGCGCCTCCTGGGCATCCGGTCGGGGCGGTGGTGCCGCGTCCCGATAGCGGAACGCTACCTACGCCCGCCCGTCGTGTCCCCCGACGTTCCATCAGGTGAGCCATACCACAGCTGCCCGCACCGCTACCGTGGGACGACGACCAGGGGGTGCCCATGAGCGAGAGCTCGTACCGTCCGAGCAAGGCAGTGCTGCTGTCCGACCGCGGCAAGGAGGCGGCCACGTTCGCGTGGATCTGCGCCTTCGTCGGCGTACCCGCCTGGCTGTGGTGCTGGCTGTCGTACGGCTCGACCGACCCCGGTGAACGCGTCGGCTCCGCGACGGTCCTGGCCGGGGCGATCGGCGTCATCGCGACGGCGCTGTTCGCCAGCGCGGCCACGGCGTCGATGGTGCTCGGGACGCTCGCCGAGGCCGAGCGGGCCGGGTAGTCGGACCGCGTCGGACCTCGCGCGGTCAGGCGCCCGAGAGCCGGCGTACGGCGGAGGCCACCCGCTCGTCGGTGGCGGTGAGCGCCACCCGGACGTGCTGGGCGCCGCGGGCGCCGTAGAAGTCGCCAGGCGCCACGAGGATGCCCCGCTCGGCGAGCCACGAGACCGTGTCCCAGCAGCCCTCGCCGCGGGTCAGCCAGAGGTACAGCCCGGCCTCGGAGTGCTCGACCGAGAACCCGGCGTCGAGGAACGCCGAGAGCAGGTGGTCGCGGCGACGGCCGTACCGCTCCTTCTGGACCGCGACGTGATCGGTGTCGCCCAGCGCCGCGATGGCCGCCGCCTGCACGGGCTGCGGCACCATGAGGCCGAGGTTCTTGCGCGCCTCGAGCAGCGAGCCCACCAGCGCCGGGTCGCCGAGCACGAAGCCGGCGCGGTAGCCCGCGAGGTTGGACCGCTTCGACAGCGAGTGCACCGCGAGGACGCCTTCGTGCGAGCCGCCGCACACGCGCGGGTCGAGCACCGAGACCGGCTCGGCCTCCCAGCCGAGCTCGAGGTAGCACTCGTCGCTCACGACGATCGCGCCGCGGCTGCGCGCCCACTCCACGACCTTGGCGAGGTGCTCGACGCCGAGGACCTTGCCGGTCGGGTTCGACGGCGAGTTCACCCACACGAGCGAGACGCGCTCCGGCCCGAGCTGCACGGTCGAGTCGGCGGCGACGACCTGCGCACCGACGACCTTCGCGCCGACGTCGTACGTCGGGTACGCCAGCTCGGGGATCACGACACGGTCCGACGGTCCGAGCCCGAGCAGCAGCGGCAGCAGCGCGACGAGCTCCTTGGTGCCCACCACCGGCAGGACAGCTGACGGCGCGACCTCGGCGCGCAGCGTCGTCGCGGCCCACGCGCTGACCGCCTCGCGCAGCTGCGGCGTCCCCGCCGTGAACGGGTAGCCCGGCGAGTCCGACGCGGCGGTGAGCGCGGCGCGGACGACCGACGGCACCGGGTCGACCGGCGTGCCGACCGAGAGGTCGACGATGCCGTCCTCGTGGGTGCGCGCGGTCGCGGCGTACGGAGCGAGCCGGTCCCACGGGAAGTCGGGGAGCCGGTCTGCCAGGCGGGTCATGCGGGTCCTCTCACGACGGCGCGCCGCCACCCCGGAGGGCGACGGCGCGCAGTACTGCGACAGCGTGCGGGGGTCAGTGACCCTCGTGCTCCTGCGGCTCGAGCGCCGAGACGATCGCGGCGTCCTTGGCGATGAGACCGTGCTTGGCGGCACCGCCGGGCGAGCCGAGCTCGTCGAAGAACTCCGCGTTCGCCGCGGTGTAGTCCTTCCACTGCTCCGGGACGTCGTCCTCGTAGAAGATCGCCTCGACGGGACAGACGGGTTCGCACGCACCACAGTCGACGCACTCGTCGGGGTGGATGTAGAGCATCCGCTCGCCCTCGTAGATGCAGTCGACCGGGCACTCCTCGACGCAGGCCTTGTCCTTGAGGTCGACGCAGGGCTGCGCGATGACGTAGGTCACGGACGGATCCTTTCGATCCAGCGGTACAACGATCCAGCAGAACAGCGATCCAGCGGTACGGGGCGGACCCCGCGGACGGGGTCGCTGGCGCGACGCTAGCAGCCGCGACCGCGCCTAGTATCGCCGCAGGACCCAACCGGACGGGAGCGGGGTGCGCACGTGTCGTCGGCGATGCCTCCGACCGGGGTCCCGGGTACGCCGGTGACCGGTGCACCGCCTCCAGGAGCCCGCCCCGCGGCCCTGCTGGCCGTCCGGATCAGCCCTGCCGACGTCGGGCGCCGCGTCACCGTCCGGCACCGCCTCGACGACGGCCGGCTCTCCGACGTGGTCGGCGTGCTGCGCTCCTGGGACGGCGCGGTCCTGCGGGTCGAGCGCCGCTCGGGCCAGGTCGCGGACGTGCCCGAGGCCGACGTCGTGGCCGCGAAGGTGGTGCCGCCGGAGCTCTCCGCCGAGGCCATGCAGCGGGTCACCGAGGCGGGCTGGCCGCCCTTCGAGACGGCCGCTCTCGGGGAGTGGACGCTACGGGCCTCCGGCGGGCTGACCGGACGGGCGAACTCGGTCCGCATCGCGGGCGACCCCGGGCCGCCGCTCGAGGACGCCCTGGCGCGGGTCGTCGCCTGGTACGACGAGCGCTCGCTGCCCCCGATCGTGCAGCTGCCCGAGCCGAGCCGCTGGGACGCCGAGCTCGACCGGCTCGGGTGGGCGCCGGCCCGGCGCACGACGGTCCGCACCGTCGCCACGGCCGACCTGGTCGCCGCGGCCGGCGGGCTGCCCGAGGGCGTCGTCGTCGAACGGTCCGAGCTGCCCGACGCCGAGCTGCTCGCGCTGGTCGAGCCGTCGCTCGAGCCGGTCGGCCTCGCCCGCATCCTCACCGCGCCCGCCGAGCGGGTGTTCGTCTCGCTGCGCGGCGCCGACGGCGCGCTGCTGGCCGCCGGTCGGGCGAGCACGTCGCCGTCGGCCGCGGGCCGCTGGTCGGGCGTCACGAGCGTCGCCGTCGCGCCGGACGTGAGGCGCCGCGGCCTCGGGCGCGCCGTGATGGGCGAGCTGGGCCGCTGGGCGGCCGAGGCGGGCGCGCCGTCGACGTACCTGCAGGTCATGACGCAGAACGGGCCCGCGATCGCGCTCTACGAGCAGCTCGGGTTCGTGCTGCACCACACCTACTGCTACCGCTCGCCCGGCCCGATCTCCTCGCGCTGACGCCGTGCGGCGCAGCGGGACACGCCGAGGGCGCCATGACGTGCCGATCCGGGCGCC
>JBGAJT010000093.1:0-11366 GCA_044224785.1 Candidatus Nanopelagicales bacterium
CCGTCGTCCGGCGGCCAGTGCACCTGGAGCAGGTCGATCCGCTCGATCCCCAAGCGGCGCAACGAGTTCTCGACGCCGCGACGCAGCGCGCCGGCGTCGCCCCGCATGTACGACTCGTCGTCGCCGGGCTCGGGCTCGGTCTTGGTGAACACCTAGGGCCGGTCGGCGTCGGAGAACAACTCGAGAGCGCGGCGCACGACCTCCTCGGAGTGGCCCCAGCCGTAGACGGGTGCGGTGTCGACCCAGTTCAGCCCGAGCTCGACGGCGCGACGCACAGCACCGACCGACTCGTCGTCGTCGACCTGCCCCCACCCCCACTGCCAGGCGCCGCCGATCGCCCACGCGCCGAACCCGACGCGGGTGATCTCCATGCCGGTGCGGCCGAACGGCACTCGTGACGTCATCGGACGGTCCTCCTCGTGACAGGTGCCGGCACAGGGTCGAAGTCGACGGTCAAGGGCGCGTGGTCGCTCCAGCGCTCGGCGTAGGAGGCAGCCTTGCCCACCTCGGCGCGGACCGCATGCGAAGCCAGCTTCTTCGACGCGATCGCGTAGTCGATCCGCCAGCCGCCGTCGGTGTCGAAGCCGCGCCCGCGCCACGACCACCAGGTGTAGGGGCCGGGACCGTCGCCGCCGAACCGCCGCCCGAGGTCGACGTAGCCGTGCTCGGAGAACCAGCGGGTCAGGTAGGCGCGCTCCTCCTCGAGGAAGCCGGCCTTGCCGCGGTTGCCGCGCCAGTTCTTGATGTCGTGCTCGGTGTGCGCGACGTTGAGGTCGCCGCAGAGCACCGCCTGCCGACGCGCGCGCGGACGACCGAGCTCGGCCAGGCGCTGCTCCATCGCACCGAGGAAGCGCATCTTCTCCGACTGGCGCCCCTCGTCGGTGGCCTCGCCGGTGTGCACGTAGGTGCTGACGACCGTGAGCGGGCCGACGTCGGTGTCGACGTCGACCTCGACCCAGCGGCCCGACTCCGCGAACTCCTCCGGACCGACGCCGATGCGCACGGCGCGGTGCGGCATCGTGGTGAGCACCGCGACGCCGGCGCGCCCCTTGGACGCAGCCTCGGTGTGCGCCACGTGCAGGTGGCCGAGCCCTGCGTCGTCGAGGACCTCGGCGAGCTGCTCGTCGGTGGCGCGCACCTCCTGCAGGCACATCACCTGCGCGCCCGACGCCGCGAGCCACGCGAGCCCTCCCCGCCGGGCTGCGGCCCGGATCCCGTTCACGTTCGCGGTCACCAGTCGCAGCACGCGAGCCATCCAACCAGCCGCAGCCACGACCCGATCACCCGGTCTCACTCGGCCAACTGCCAAGCAGAGGCCTCCTGGTCAGCACTTAGCCGAGCGAGACCGGAGGGGTGGTGGAGGTCGGGGTGCGGGTCGGGAGGGGTTGGCGGAGGAGGGCGAGGCCGAGGAGGACGGCGAGGAGGGCGCCGGAGGTGGAGACGGGGATGCCGTACGCCGGGTGGACGGCGGCGGGGAAGCCGGAGAAGCCGGCGCCCGCGACCGCGAGCAGGCCGGAACCGACGAGCACGGCGCCGAGGCCCGCCACCCACTCCGAGCTCGGGGCGCGGCGCGGCGGATCGTCGAACCACGGCAGGTGCACGAACTCCACCGGCCACAGCCACCGGGCGACGCAGTAGACGAGCCCCACGAACACGAGCGCGACCGGCAGCACCCAGAACCAGTACGCCAGGCCGTCCGGGACGATCTGACCGTTGCTCTCGACGCGCGCCGGCAGGTCCCACCCGACCGCGTGCAGCAGCGCGAGCAGCCCGACGAGCACGAGCATGTGCCAGAGGTAGATGGTCATCGCGAACATCGCCGCGCGGACCGTGGCGGCGTACGACTTCGGACGGGCGAACGCGCGGCGCAGCCACGGCGCGAGCAGCACGAAGCCGCCGAACAGCACGGCGGAGTGGCACACGAGGATGACGGTCGGCGGCGCCATGTTCGAGAACCGCTCGGTGGGGATGCCGACCAGAGACGTCGGGTACCAGTGCAGCACCTGGGTGAGCACCACGTTGACGCCGAGACCGCCGACGACGAACGCCCATGCGGCTGCCCGCGGCACACCGCGCCGGTACCAGTAGCCGAGCTGGTGGACGAGGGTCCACGCGACGACCATGTTCACCGCGCCGGCGGTCTCGATGTAGTTGAGCCGCACGACGTCGACGGCCACGACGACGGCCAGCATTATCGCGATCGTCGCGATCCCGTGCCGCCGCCACCAGGCGCTCGTCGCCGGCGTCAGCGCCGTCACGGGGATGTAGACGGCGAGGAACCACAGCGGTCCGGTGACGCCCTGCAGGTACGGGTCGGTCACCTCGCGGCTCACCAGCAGCGTGACGACGGCGAACAGGACGGCGAGCGCGGAGAGGTAGACGACCGTCGGGCGCATCAGCCGGGCCACGCGCTGCCACAGCCACTGGGAGTAGGTGCCGGGGAAGCGCTCGTTGCTCGACCAGTTGACGGCGCCGCCGGCGATGAAGAAGAGCGGCATGACCTGCAGCAGCCAGGTCACGAACGGCCACGGGTCGCCCGAGGTCAGGGTGTTCCCGGTGGCCGGCACTCCGGAGTCGGACCACAGCACGATGAGCATGAGGAACCTCCTCACCGTCGTCGCCCCGAGTGCCCTGCGCGCAGCGCGGGACGCACGACGACGGGCCACGACGCGCCGCGGGCGGCGAGGGAGACCCTCACCGCCCGCGGACGTCGTTCAGCGGATCAGCGCACCGCCGCCGCGGCGTCGACGATGCCTGCGCCGTAGGCCTCACGGTCGGAGACCGCCCGGCCGCCGAGGTGGCAGTAGCCGGTCGGGCAGGCGACGCCGGTGCGGTCGGCCGGGCTGGTGTCCGTGGCCGACAGCGGCTGCGTCGTGTTGTGCGCGTCGCGAGCCGTCGCCTTGAGCCAGGCGGCGATCGCGTCGGGGTGGTGGCGCAGCCACGGCTTGGCGCTGGCCACGAGGCCGGCGACCGCCGAGACGTGCGGCGTCGCCATCGAGGTGCCCTGGATCGAGCTGTAGCACTCGTCCGGGTAGAACGGGCTGCTCGCGTCGAAGGTGACGCAGGGGATCTCCAACGCCCAGTTCGACGTGATCGAGAACTCCTCGAAGGCCGTCGTCCCGTCGGCGGTGGTGAACGGGAATCCTGCAGTTCCGCCGCCGTCGATGTTGGGCAGGTTGAACTTGCGCGACCCGCCCGGCGCCGCGATGTCGATGCGCGGGCCGTAGTTGCTGTAGTAGGTCAGCTGGTCCTGCCGCCCGATCCCCTTCGCCTGGTGGGCGTCGGTGGCCCGCTTGCAGACCGCGTTGCCGTCCTCGAACGTGCCGGTCGCGCAGGTGGCCGACGGCGCGGCGACGACGTTGCCGGTAGCCGAGACCATGAGCACGCCGGGGATGCCGCCCGGGGTCTCCCAGAGGCCGTAGTAGTCGGCCACGTCGTCACCGGGGAGGGTGAGGGTGCCGTGGCTGAGGACCTGGCCGCCCTTGCCGACCCGGGTGTGCTCGTTGCCGGCCGCCGCGACGATGAGCGTGCCCGCCTTGCGCGCGTTGCTCACCGACGTGACGTAGGCCTGGTAGATGGCCTCCTGCTCGGGGTCGCTGCGGTCGAGGTAGCCGCCGAAGGAGATGCTGACGACGTCGAAGTGGTGCGCCGCCGCGTAGTCGAAGGCGCCCAGGATCGAGCTGTCCCAGGTGGAGCCGCACCAGTCGGCGATCTTGAGGTCGAACAGGTCGACCTTCGGCGCGATGCCGTTGATGCCGACGCCGTCGAGGGCGGCGCCGATGTTGCCGCCGATCCACGAGCCGTGGCCGTTCCAGTCGGTGTCGGCCGGGCCACCGAACTCGGCAGCGAGGTCGGTGTCGTCACCACCGAAGTAGTTCTTGCAGACCTCGTCCGGCGTGCCGGTCGCGAAGTCGGCCTGGCCGACGATGCGGTTCGCGAGCTCGGAGTGCGTGTAGTCCAGACCGGTGTCGGCGACGGCGACGGTGACCGACGACGAGCCGAGGGTGCGGTTGTTCGCGCGCGGCGCGCGGATCCGGTCGAGGTTCCACATCAGGCCCGACAGGCTCGACGCCGGGTCGAACGCGACCTTCGAGCCGTGGGCGGTCCCGTCGAAGCGCGTGCGCGAGAGCGACGTCGGGAGCGACGTACCGACGAACTGCTGGTCGACGAGCGAGACGCGGCGGTCGGGCACGACCGTGGTCGTGAGCGCGCTGGCGTCGAGCGAGGCGGCCTGGGCGGCAGTCGCCTGGACGGCGACGACCGTGGTGCCTCCGACCGGGAGCACCGTGGCCCCGGCGCTGCGTGCCTCTCGCGCCACACCGTCGAGGTCGGCGGCGGATCGCGCCACGACCAGGTAGCGGTGCTTCGCGGGAGCAGCCCCCGCCGGCGACAGGGATACCCCGACGGCGACGGTGGCGACGGCGACGCCTGCTGCGGTCAGCAGGGCGACGACCCGTGGTTGCTTCATGCGTTGACTCCTCAGGACGAGCCGCAGAGGGACCCGTCGTCCCCCCAGGGCGTGCCGACCCTAAGCACCCGGAGCCGTCGGCGGGGCCCGAATCGCCGAGCCGTCACCTCCGTGACCCACCTGAGACACGGGGCTCCCGGCGTGGGAGCGCGCGACGGCCGGAGACGCCGCTGCCCGGCGCCCGCGAGCGTCGCGGGGCCGGGCAGCGGAGGGAGCCGAGGAGCGTCAGGCCATGGCCTTCTCGAGGTTCTGGTGGATCGCGTCGAGGAACTGCTCGGTCGTGAGGTACGGCGCGTCGCGGGAGATGAGGAGCGCGAGGTCCTTGGTCATCTTCCCCTCCTCGACGGTCTCGATGCAGACGCGCTCGAGGGTCTCGGCGAAGGCCGTGACCTCGGGGGTGCCGTCCATCTTGCCGCGGTAGGCCAGGCCCCGGGTCCACGCGAAGATCGAGGCGATCGGGTTCGTGGAGGTCGGGTTGCCCTGCTGGTGCTGGCGGTAGTGGCGGGTCACCGTGCCGTGCGCGGCCTCCGACTCGACAGTCTTGCCGTCGGGCGTCATGAGGACCGAGGTCATCAGGCCCAGCGAGCCGAAGCCCTGCGCGACGGTGTCGGACTGGACGTCGCCGTCGTAGTTCTTGCAGGCCCAGACGTAGCCGCCCTCCCACTTCATCGCCGCGGCGACCATGTCGTCGATGAGGCGGTGCTCGTAGGTGATGCCGGCGGCGTCGAACTGCTCCTGGAACTCGGCCTCGAAGACCTCGGCGAAGATGTCCTTGAAGCGGCCGTCGTAGGCCTTGAGGATCGTGTTCTTGGTCGAGAGGTAGACCGGCAGGCCGCGGTCGAGGCCGTAGCGCATCGACGCGCGAGCGAAGTCGCGGATCGAGTCGTCGAGGTTGTACATCGTCATCGACACGCCGCCACCGGGGTAGTCGAAGACGTCGATCTCGATCGGCTCGCTGCCGTCCTCCGGCACGAACTTCACCGACAGCTTGCCCTTGCCGGGGACGACGAAGTCGGTGGCGCGGTACTGGTCGCCGTAGGCGTGACGGCCGATGACGATCGGCTTGGTCCATCCGGGCACCAGGCGCGGGATGTTCGAGATGACGATCGGCTCGCGGAAGATGACGCCGCCGAGGATGTTGCGGATCGTGCCGTTGGGCGACTTCCACATCTTCTTCAGGCCGAACTCGTCGACGCGGGCCTCGTCGGGCGTGATCGTCGCGCACTTGACGCCGACGCCGTACTGCTTGATGGCGTTGGCCGAGTCGATCGTCACCTGGTCGTCGGTGGCGTCGCGGTTCTCGATCGACAGGTCGTAGTACTTCAGGTCGATGTCGAGGTACGGGAGGATCAGCTTGTCCTTGATGAACTGCCAGATGATCCGCGTCATCTCGTCGCCGTCGAGCTCGACGACCGGGTTGACGACCTTGATCTTCGCCACGGGCTTCTCTCCTCGGTGCTCCGGCGCCGATCGACGCCAGGGGTCGGTGTCGGTCAGATGAGGCCGAGCTCGCGCACGGCGTCGCGCTCGTCCGCGAGCTCCTGCACCGACGCGTCGATGCGGGCGCGGGAGAACTCGTCGAGCTCGAGGCCCTGGACGATGTTCCACTCGCCGCCGTCGGAGGTGACGGGGAACGAGGAGATGAGACCCTCGGGGACGCCGTAGGAGCCGTCGGACACGACGCCCGCCGACGTCCAGTCGCCGGCCGGCGTGCCGTTGACCCACGAGTGCACGTGGTCGACGGCGGCGTTGGCAGCGGACGCGGCCGACGAGGCGCCGCGCGCCTCGATGATCGCCGCACCACGCTTGGCGACGGTCGGGATGAAGTACTCCTCGAGCCACGCCTGGTCGTCGACGACCTCCGCGGCGTTCGCGCCGTTGATCTTCGCGCGGAAGATGTCGGGGTACTGCGTGGCGGAGTGGTTGCCCCAGATCGTCAGGTTGGTGATGTCGTTCACCGTGACGCCGGCCTTCTTGGCGAGCTGGGTCTTGGCGCGGTTGTGGTCGAGACGCGTCATGGCCGTGAAGCGGCTCGCGGGGACGTCGGGCGCGTGCGAGGCCGCGATCAGCGCGTTGGTGTTGGCGGGGTTGCCCACCACGAGGACGCGGATGTCGTCGGCCGCGCCGGCGTTGATGGCCTCGCCCTGCGGCTTGAAGATGCCGCCGTTCGCCGACAGCAGGTCGCCGCGCTCCATGCCCGCGGTGCGGGGACGGGCGCCGACGAGCAGGGCGACGTTGCAGCCGTCGAAGGCGGCGCGGGCGTCGTCGGTGATGTCGATGCCGGACAGCAGCGGGAACGCGCAGTCGTCGAGCTCCATCGCCGTGCCCTCGGCGGCCTTGAGCGCCGGCGTGATCTCCAGCAGGCGCAGGCGCACGGGGCGGTCCGGGCCGAGCAGCTGGCCGGAGGCGATGCGGAAGAGCAGCGCGTACCCGATCTGGCCGGCGGCGCCGGTGACGGTGACGGTGGTGGGAGCAGGGGCCATGGCGAGCACTCCAAGTCCTCCCGGGGCGACCTCGCTCCGGGCTGGTCCGGCCGATATCTCGTCGTCAAGACATCTGGGGGCCACGCTACCCGTCGCCGCACCCCGACGCGGCCCCGGGGTGCGGATCGGTCCCGGACGGCGGGACGCCGCCGGGACGCCCCGGCACCCGGCTCAGTTCGACGGCGGAGGCACCCAGAGGGCGAGCAGGCTGGTCGCCACGGCGAGCACGGCGAGGACGACGACGTCGACCTTCTTGGACCGCACGGCGAGCATGCCCGCGTCGTCCTGGGGCAGCAGCAGGCGCAGGAAGAGGGCGAGCGTCACGCCGAACGACAGCAGGACCGTGCCCCGGCGGAAGTGGCCCATCGCCACGACGAGCAGGCCGACGAGGACCACACCGAGGCTGATCGCGATCGGCCACTGCCGGCGCAGCCCGGTGAGCACGGCTCAGCCGATCCCCGCGGCGCGCTCCGCCGCCTCGACCACGTTGGCCAGCAGCATCGCGCGGGTCATCGGACCGGTGCCGCCCGGCATCGGCGCGAGGAAGCCCGCGACCTCGCGGACGTCGGGGTGGACGTCGCCGACCAGGCCGGCGTCGGTGCGCGTGATGCCGACGTCGAGGACCGCGGCGCCCGGCTTCACGATGTCGGGGGTGATGAGGTGCGCGACTCCGGCAGCGGCGACGACGATGTCGGCCCCGCGCACGTGCGAGGCGAGGTCGCGCGTGCCGGTGTGGCACAGGGTGACCGTGGCGTTCTCGCTCTTGCGCGTGAGCAGCAGGCCGAGGGGGCGGCCCACGGTGACGCCGCGGCCGACGACGCAGACCTCGGCGCCGGCGATCGGGACGTCGTAGCGGCGGAGCAGCTCGACGATGCCGCGCGGCGTGCACGGCAGCGGCGCGGTGATGTTGAGGACCAGTCGACCGAGGTTGGTCGGGTGCAGGCCGTCGGCGTCCTTGTCGGGGTCGATCAGCTCGAGCGCGCGGCTCTCGTCGAGGCCCTTCGGGAGCGGCAGCTGCACGATGTAGCCGGTGCAGGCCGGGTCGGCGTTGAGGCGCTCGATGGCCTCGTCGACCTGGGCCTGGCTGGCGTCGGAGGGCAGGTCCTCGCGGTGCGAGGTGATGCCGACCTCGGCGCAGTCGCGGTGCTTGCCCGCGACGTAGGAGTGGCTGCCGGGGTCGTCACCGACCAGCACCGTGCCCAGCCCCGGCTCGACGCCGAGCTCCTTGAGCTTCGCCACCCGTGCGGCCAGCTCGCCCTTGATCGCCGCCGCCGTCGCCTTGCCGTCCAGGATCGTCGCAGTCACGCCGCGGATCCTCTCACGACGAGAACGCGGCGAGGTCCACGCCGGCGGGGATCTGCTGGGTGATGCAGTGCGGGCCTCCCCCGCCGAACTGGATGGTCGCCCCGGGCACGCCGACCACCTCGCGGTCGGGGTAGGCCGCAGCCAGCTGGGCGAGCGCGTGCTCGTCGGCGGGCGCGCCGTCGACCGGCACGACCACGACGCCGTTGGCGAGGTAGTGGTTGGCGTACCAGGCGGTTGCGTCGGGGCCGGGGTCGAGCGGGACGACGTCGACGAGGCGGCCCGCGGCGTCGGGAACCGTGCGCAGCACCTCGAGGTTGGCCAGCGACCGCTCGTGCTCGGGACTGGCCGGGTCGGCGGGCAGCGACAGCAGGATGCGACCGGGGGCGACGTACTGCGCGACGCCGTCCACGTGGCCGTCCGTGCCGGCGGGGCCGACGTCGGCGCTGTCGCCGTAGGGCAGCCAGAGCACCGTCGAGACGCCGAGCCAGTCGCAGAGCGACGCCGCGATCTCGTCGCGCGAGAGGTGCGGGTTGCGGTTGGGCGAGAGCAGGCACTGCTCGGTGACCAGGACCGTGCCCTCGCCGTCGACGAAGAACGACCCGCCCTCGAGCACCAGCGGCGACTCGAAGGCCGGCAGCCCGAGCCGCGCGGCGACCTCGAGCGGCAGCCGGTCGTCGGCGTCGTAGGGGTGCCACCGCTCACCCCACGCGTTGAAGCGGAAGCTCACGACGGCCACGCGGCCGTCGGGGTGCGTGACGAACACGGGTCCGTTGTCGCGGGCCCACGAGTCGTCGAGCGCCACCTCGAACGGCGTCACGCCCGCACCGCAGCGGTCGACGACCTCGGCCGCGAGCCCCGGCCGGCAGGCCATCACGACCGGCTCGTGCGCGGCGATCGCGCGGGCGACGCCGGCGTACTCGTCGAGCGCCCGGTCGAGCCGGTCGTCCCAGAGCTCGGCGCGCGCCGGCCACGACATCAGCGTGCCCGCGTGCGGCTCCCACTCGGCGGGCATCCGGAAGCCGAGCTCGCGCGGGGTCCCCGCCAGCGGCGCCGCCATGTCAGTCGGCCTGGTGCGCGATGCGGCCGTCGACGACCGTGAGGTGCACCGGCAGGCCGATGACGTCCTCCGGCGCGACCGCCGTGATGTCGTCGCCCCACGCCACGAGGTCGGCGGGCGCCCCGACGCGCAGGACGCCGCCCTCGCCGCCGTCGACCCGCGCCGCGTTCACGGTGTAGCCCTCGAGGGTCTCGAGACCCGTGAGCGGGCGGCTGGTGCCGAGCGGCGCGTGCGGCTCGACGTCGTGCGCACGACGGCGCTGCGCGGCGAAGAAGCCGAAGCGCGGGTCGTACGGCGCCACCGGCCAGTCCGAGCCGAGGACGACGTTCGCGCCCATGGCCTGGATCTCGCCCGACGGCATCGTGTGCGCGCAGCGGTGCACGCCGAGCCGCTCCGACCACGGGTCGGACATGTCGGGGTTCAGCCAGCGCAGGTGCACCGGCTGCATCGAGGCGTTGACCTTCTCGGTGAGGAACCGGCGCTGCGACTCCGGCGACGGCGCCTCGATGTGCTCGATGCGGTGCCGGCCGTTCGAGCCCCCGGCCGCGGCGTAGGCGTCGAGGACCTCGCGGACCGCGCGGTCGCCGATCGCGTGCGTCGTGATGAAGAAGCCCTGGTCGTGGAACCGCTTGATGGTGCGGCGGTAGTGCTCGAGGTCCGGCCACATCGGGTCGCGGCCGTCGCCGTGGGAGTCGGGCTCCTCGAGCCACGCGGTGCCGGTGTCGATGACGCCGTCGAGCATGAACTTCAACGAGTTCGCGGTCCACATCCGACCGGTGAGGTCTCGGCGCGCGGAGATGTCGTCGAGGGCGTCGGCGTCGTCGGACGGGTCGACCCAGTTGTGCTGGCGGATGCGCAGGGTCAGCAGGCCGGCCGCCTCCAGCGCGTCGTAGGCCGCGAGGGTCTCGCGACCACCGTCCATGTTGTGCACGCCGGTGATGCCCACCGCGTTCTGGGCCTTGATGACCTCGGCGTACCAGCCCATGAGCTCGTCCTGCGACGGCTCCGGCCGCAACGACAGCACGAGCTGCATGGCCGACATCTCGTTGAGCTCGCCGGTCGGCAGGTCGTCGTCGCCCATCGACACGATCGACGCGTCGGGGAACTGCTCGCGGCCGGTGACGCTGCCCAGTCGCAGCGCCTCGCCGTTGACGAAGCCGGTGTGGACGTCGAGGGCGAAGATGAACATCGGCCCGGGGCCGGCGGCCTCGTCGA
This sequence comes from Candidatus Nanopelagicales bacterium, assembly GCA_044224785.1. Lineage (GTDB taxonomy): Bacteria > Actinomycetota > Actinomycetes > S36-B12 > CAIYMF01 > Longivirga. Next base: position 10,529 of record JBGAJT010000093.1, read on the forward strand.
TCAGGTCGTGGTGGTAGCGCAGGCCGCCCAGGGCCGAGTACTCGAACGCGTAGCCCATCACCCAGCCGCCGGGGCCGACGCGCTCGCGCTCCGCGCGCAGCAGCGCCCGCACGTGGTCGAGGTCCTTGACCCGGTCGAAGCTCACGCCGCGGCCGATCTGCGACCCCATGAGCAGGTGCTGGTGGCCGTCGACGAGTCCCGGGGTCACGTTCCAGCCGGGACCGGACAGCACCTGGGTCGACGCGTCGCACGCGTCGCGCACCTCGTCGGTGTCGCCGATCGCGACGATCAGGCCGTCCTTGACGGCGACGGCGGACGCGAACGGGCGCTCGGGGTCGAGGGTCCGGATGCGGATGTCGACCAGGGCGAGATCTGCGGGCATGAAGGCCTCCTCGCAGCGGACCGTAGCGGCGCGCGGCGGCCCTGGCAACGGTTCTGTCAAGACTATTGACTCGACCCCTCCCCGGCCCTACGTTCGCCCGCATCCACCTGACGGGAGCTGCCGTGACCGAGCTGCACTACCTCAGCGCGACCGAGGTCCTGAACGCGTTCCGCACGAAGGAGATCTCCCCCCTCGAGGCCCTCGACGCCGTCTCGGCGCGGGCCGACGCGGTCGAGCCCACGGTCAACTGCCTCCTGGAGCGCGACCACGAGGACTTCCGCGCCCAGGCCACCGCCGCGACCGAGCGCTACGCGCGCGGTGAGCAGCGCGGCGCGCATGCAGCGGCGCCGAGCGTTTGCGTCCTTTTCCGCCGAGCGGTCGAGCTCGCGAGCGAAGAAGTGCTCCACCGTGTGGACGACCATCTCGCCGTCGTTGTCGGAGAGCACCGCGTGACCT
>JBGAJT010000094.1:0-11278 GCA_044224785.1 Candidatus Nanopelagicales bacterium
ATCCTGGTACCCGTCGAGGTCCACCAGCGCGAGCAGCCGCGCGACCTCCGCTGTCCGTTGTGACGCAGGCACTCCCGCGGCCTCGAGCCCGTAGGCCACGTTGCCCGCCACGTCGCGGTGCGGGAACAGCACCGCGTCCTGGAACACCAGCCCGATCCGACGCAGGTGCGGCGGCACGGCCGTGATGTCGTCGCCGTCCCACAGCACGTGGCCGGCGTCGGGCGCGACCAGACCCGCGACGACGCGCAGCAGGGTCGACTTCCCGACGCCGCTGGGCCCGAGCAGCGCGACCGACTCGTGCGCACCCACCTCGAGCGAGACGGCGTCGAGCACCGCCCATCCCTCGAGCGAGACCGACACCGAGTCGACGACGAGGCTCACAGCGCTCCCCCGCCCGGCTGCCGGTAGCGCTCGACGAGACCCACGACCAGACCGGTGAGCACCACCAGCACGACCGACAGCGCCGCCGCCTGCCCCGAGCTCGCGTCGCCGGGACGCCCCATCAGCCGGGCGATCTCGACCGGCAGCGTCGGCGCCGACGTCCGCGCGAGGAACGACGTCGCGCCGAACTCCCCCAGCGACACCGCGGCCGCGAAGCCGGCACCCACCGCGAGCGCACGGCCCAGCACCGGCAGGTCGACCGTGCGCCAGGTGCGCACCGGCGACGAGCCGAGCGTCGCCGCCGCCTCGCGCAGACGCGGGTCGATCGAGCGCAGCACCGGCAGCACGAGCCGCACGACGAGCGGGACCGCCACCAGGGCCTGGCCGATCGGCACGATGATCCACGACCCGCGCAGGTCGAACGGTGCCGCGGCGAACGTGATCAGCAGACCGAACCCGACGGTGACGGCCGACGTCCCCAGCGGCAGCGCGAACGCCGAGTCGACCGCGTCACCGCCCCTGCGCGCGTAGGCGATCGCGCACGCCGCGAGCCCGCCGACCACCACCGCGATCAGCATCGCGACGACGGCGTACGACAGGCTCACGCGCGCGGACTCCCACACGGTGACGTCGCGCGTCGTCGTCCCCTCGCGCCCGAGCATCGACCACCAGTCGAGGCCGTAACGGTCGCCGACCCGCAGCGAGTCGTGGAGCAGCGCGAGCATCGGTGCCGCCACCAGCGCACCGAGCACGACGACGTACGCCACGACCGCCCGGTCGCCCCGCGACCGCGCCCGGTGCAGCGACGACTGCGCGCGACCGAGCCGCTGGCGCACGGCCAGCCGCCGCTGCAGCCGCCCCGACACCAGCAGCACGCCGACGACGGCGACCAGCTGCAGCACGCACAGCGCCGCAGCGCCGCGCAGGTCGAACAGTGCCACCGTGCGCCGGTAGATCTCGACCTCGATCGTCGTGGTCGCCGGGCCGCCGAGCACGACGATGACGCCGAACGACGTGAACGTGAACAGGAACACGAGCGCCGACGCCGCGAGCACCGCAGGCCGCAGCAGCGGCCAGGTGACCGTGCGCCACACCGTCATCGGCGAGGCTCCGAGCGTGCGCGCCGCCTGCGCGTAGCGCTCGTCGAGGTGCGACCACAGCCCGCCGACGACCCGGACCACCACCCCGAGGTTGAAGAAGACGTGGGCCAGCAGGATCGCTCCCAGCGTGCCCACCCACGACTGCGGCAGCAGCGCGCGGAAGGCGGTGCCGACGACGACGGTCGGCAGCACGAACGGCACCGTCAGCAGCACGAGCAGCCCGCGCCGCCCGCGGAAGTCCAGCCGGTGCAGCGCATAGGCCGCCGGCAGCCCCACCGCCACCGTGAGCAGAGTGCTCAGCAGCGCCTGCCACGTCGTGAACCCGAGGATGCGCCAGGTCGAGGCGCGCCCGAGCAGCGCGAGCCCCTCCGGCGACAGCCCTCGCGCGAGGATGGTGAGCAGCGGCCAGAAGAAGAACACCGCGACGAACACGGCGGGGACGATCACGAACCACCACGACGGCGGTGGCTGGACGCGCGAGCGACCGCCCGCCGCGGCCGCAACGGGCCGCGACGAGCTGAGCAGCTCGGCGATCGTCAGCGGAACGTCACCTGATCCCACGTGTCGAGCCACTCCGCGCGCTTCGCGTCGACGAGCGCCGGGTCGAGCGTGAGCGGTTGCTTCGGGGTGGCGGCGTAGTCGGTGAAGACCTTCGGCAGCGGCGTGCCGGGGACGGCCGGGAACACGAACATCGAGAGCGGCACGTCGGCCTGCACCGCGGGCGAGAGCAGCCAGTCGACGACCGCGCGGGCCTCGAGCGGGTGCTTGGCGCCGGCGAGCACGCCGGCGTACTCGACCTGGCGGTAGCAGCCGTCCTTCATCACGCTGCTGACCGGCTTCGCTGTTGCCGGGTCCGCGGCGTAGACGACCTCGGCCGGAGGGCTCGACGCGTAGGACACCACCAGCGGTCGCGAGCCCTTGCCGGCGCCGGAGTACTCGTCCTCGTACGCCTGCGTCCAACCGTCCACGACCTTGACCCCGTTGGCGCGCAACGACTTCCAGTAGTCGGCCCACCGGTCCTCGCCGAAGCGGGCGACCGTCGAGAGCAGGAACGCGAGCCCCGGCGAGGACGTCTCCGGGTTCTCGACCACGAGCAGGTCCTTGTACGTCGGGTCCGCGAGCTGCTCGAGCGTCGCGGGCACGGGCAGGCCCTTCTTCGCGAACCACGCGGTGTCGGCGTTGATGCACACGTCGCCGTAGTCGACCGGCGTCACGGCGTCCTGCGTCGCGGTCTTCAGCGCGGAGGGCACCGACGACGCGGCCGGCGACACGTACGGGTCGAACACGCCCGCCGTCAGCGCGCGGGAGAGCAGCGTGTTGTCGACGCCGAAGAGCACGTCGCCCTCGGGGTTGCCCGCGGTCAGCGCCGCCTTGTTCACCAGCTGCCCCGCGTCACCGCCCGTCACGACCTGCACGGTGATCCCCGTGCGCTTGGTGAAGTCCTCGAGCAGCGTCTTGCTCACCGCGAACGAGTCGTGCGCCAGGAGTGTCACCGTCACGGGCGCGAACGACGACGGCACCGTCGACGGCGCGGAGCTCGGACCCTCGGGGTCGGTGGAGACCGTCGAGCCGCAGGCGGACAGGACCGCCGCGAGCACGCCCGCGAGGGCCAGGGGTCGAGCGGTACGAGATGAGAACAGGGCCATGAGAAGTCCGTCCCTCCGCCGGCATTACCCGGATCAGGTTCGAGGGTCGGTGGCGGCGGCCACCCTCTCAGCCCGGCGTTCCTGCGAGCTCCCCTGGATGTGCAGTTGTGGGCCCAGGATACGCCGTCCCGGGCAGGGCGCTAGGCCGGGTCGCCGCCCGACGCCTGCTCCTCGGCCGCCAGCCGAGCCTTCTCCTCGCGGGCGCGGCGCTTCGCCGTCCATGCCGGGAGGTCGACGTAGCGCAGACCGCTCACCTCGACCATCGCGTCGCGCACCATCGCGGTGATCTCGTCGTCGCTCATCGCGTCGCGGTCGATCGGCAGCGGGTCGGAGACGCGCACCTCCACGCGGCTGCGGAACCCCTTCGGGAAGTACCGCACCGTGACCGCGTGCACCGGGACGCCCGGGCTCTCCCGGATCAGGGGCACGAGCACCCGCTGGTGCAGCTTGTAGAGCGCGTCGTGGTCGGGGCCGCGCGTGCCCTCGGGGTAGACGCCGACCTTCATGCCGTCGGCGAGCGCCCACCTCGCCGTCGCGAGCACCCACTCGGTCTGCGCCTCGTCGCCGCGCTCGATGGGGATCTGCCCGACGACGCGCATCAGCCAGCCGACCACCGGGGTGCGGAACAGCTCGATCTTCGCGACGGCCGACACCTGCCACGACGTCCCGAGGACGGTGAGGAACGGGTCCCATCCCGACAGGTGGTTCTCCACGATGATCGCCGGCCCGGCCGACATCCGCTCCGTGCCTTCGCGGTCGAGCGCGAACTTCACGCGCAGCACGTGGAGCAGCGGGTGGACCACCGGCCACCACCGCGTGCGTCCCGGCGTCCCGATCCGGATGCCCGGCGTGACCCGCTTCCCCTCCTCGAGCAGCTGCTCGTAGGAGGCGTCAGCGCTCAGAGCGACGCTCCTGGACGCGGTTCTTCACGAAGACGAAGGGCAGCAGGAACGCCGCCACCGCACCGACGAGCCAGACGACGACCGCCGCGGCGAGCCACGTGGTGAACGAGTCGATCGTCAGCGCGCCCGCGATGAGGTTGGTGGCACCGAGCGCGATGAACGCCGCGATGATCCCGACGCCTCCCACGAACATCGGCGCGCTGCGCTTGGTCACCTGGTGGATGAACGGCTCGATCAGCCCCTGGATCACGCCGTAGATGATCGCCACGGTGACGTACGCCCACACCCCCGAGACGGAGAAGCCCGGCAGCACGAGGTCGGCGACGATGATCGCGACGAACGCGGCGATGAAGAAGATCGCCGTGCGGATCAGGAACCGGATCATGCGGCGACGGTAGCGCGGTCGCCCGGGGTGCTCACGCCGGGCCGCTCAACGGGCGGACGGAGCCGAGTCGGGCCCGGTGGTCGCGCCGGCCATCCGGCCGTCGGACGCCGCATCGACGGCGCAGCAGGAGCGCACCTGCACACGACCGCGGACGCTGGCGACGATGAGGAACAGCGCCGGCAGCACCACGAGGAACCCGAGCACCCACTTCACGGGCCCAGCGTACGCCGCGCTGCCGTCGCGACGCGGGCCCTCGCCCGGCCCGACGGTCCCGGGAATCGACCGCTCCGGAGCCTAGATTCGGCACGTGGGGAGCGGCACGCGGAGCGATCCCTCGACCGGGCGCGCCCCGGCCGAGGTCAGCGTCGTACCCGACCGCCGCCACCCGCGCCTCACCTACCGCCGCGACGTCGACGGGCTGCGCGCGGTCGCGATCGTGCTCGTGGTGCTGTTCCACGCCGGTGCCGGTGCCGTCCCTGGCGGCTTCGTCGGCGTCGACGTGTTCTTCGTGATCTCAGGCTTCCTCATCACCGGGCTGCTCGTCGACGAGCTCGAGAGCAGCGGGCGCATCTCGCTCTCGGCCTTCTACGCGCGGCGCATCCGCCGTCTGCTCCCGGTGTCGACCCTGGTGCTCGTCGCGGCCGCGATCATCACCGCGGTCGTCCTCCCGCCGCTGACCCACGAGTCGATCGCCGGCGACATCCGCTCGGCCGCGCTGTGGGTGTCGAACTGGCACTTCGCCGCGGGCGCGACCCAGTACATGAGCGACACCCAGGCCAGCCCCGTGCTGCACTACTGGTCGCTGTCGCTCGAGGAGCAGTTCTACGTCGTCTGGCCGCTGCTCATCGTGCTCGTGGTGCGCACGCTCCCGCGCTGGGGCGAGATGGGCCGCCGCCGCCTCGCGACCGTCCTCGCCGCGGTGCTCGGCGGGTCGCTCATGCTCTCGCTGCTCATGACCTCGAGCGCCGGCCCGTGGGCGTACTTCGGCCTGCAGACCCGCGCGTGGGAGCTCGCCGCGGGCGCCGCGCTCGCCCTGGCCGCGCACCGCTTCTCCGAGCTCACCCTCCCCGCGGCGTCGCTGCTCGGCTGGGTCGGCCTCGGCCTGGTCCTCTACGCCGCGCTGTTCTACTCGCGCGCGACGCCGTACCCCGGCATCGCCGCGGTGGTCCCGGTCCTCGGCGCCGCGCTCGTCCTCGTCTCGGGCGCCCGCACCCGCGGGATCGGACCCGCCGCTCCCCTGTCCCACCCGGCGACCGTCTACGTCGGCCGGATCTCCTACGGCTGGTACCTCTGGCACTGGCCGCTCCTCGTCGCCGCCGCCGCGCTCGCGCCGGTCGACCCGGCCGATCCCGACGCCGGCACGCCGTGGACCTACGTCGTCGTCGCCGTCGCGATCTCCTTCGGCCTCGCGGCCCTCACGCACCGCTTCCTCGAGGACCCGGTACGCCGGTCCCGCACGCTGCTCGGCTCGCGCCGCCAGACCTTCGTCGTCGGTGCCGCGCTCACCGTCACGTCGCTGCTCGCCGCGGGCCTCGCCGTCGGCGACGAGGGCAGCCGGCCCGACGCCCCGGTGGCCGTGGTCGCGCAGCAGCCCGCCGCCACCGCCGAGGCGCAGACCGACGCCGCAGCCGACCCGTCCGCATCTCCGTCGACGTCCAAGCCCGTCGTCGCGACCCTCGCGATGACGCCGGCCCAGGCGCGCGCCGACGACTGGCCGGCCAGCGACTGCTTCGCCGGCTTCGCAGCCACCGCCGCCCCGACGTCGTGCGAGTTCGGCGACCTGCACGGCTCGAAGGTCGTCGCCCTCGTCGGCGACTCGCACGCCGCGCAGTGGCTGCCCGCTCTCGACGCCGCCGGCAAGGCGCACGGGTGGCAGGTCTGGTTCTGGGCCAAGAGCTCCTGCCCCATGACGGAGGTCGACGTCTGGCTCCCGTCGTACCGCTCGAAGTACGACGCGTGCTCCGCATGGCGGCAGAACGTGCTCGGCAGGCTCGACGCGCTCCCGCAGCTCGACCTCGTCGTCGTCGCGCGCAGCAAGGGCTACCAGCAGGACCTCGTCCTCGGATCCGATGGCGACATCGCGCCGCGCTCCGACCTGCCGGCCCTCTGGACGGCCGGCACCTCGAAGCTCCTCGCCGACCTCGGCCGGTCGACCACCCACGTCGTGCTGCTGCGCGACACCCCGTGGGCCGCAGCCGACGTCCCCGACTGCCTCTCGGCGCACCTGACGACGCCGGCCGCCTGCGCCTTCCCCCGCGACGCCCGCTCGCACCTCGATGCCTCTCTCGCCGGCGCCGAGAGGACCGCGATCGCCGCGGCGGCGGACGGCGGCGCGTGGGTCCGCTCGGTCGACCCGACCCGTCTGGTCTGCCCGCGCAGCACCTGCTCGGTCGTCACGCCGAAGGGCGTCATCGTCTACCGCGACGGCCACCACCTGACGCGCACCTACAGCGCCAGCCTCGCCAAGCCCTTCGCGAACCTCCTCGCCCCGTCCCTGCGCTGACCCCCTACGACGGATCAGGCCCCGAGTGCGGGGGTCCGGCGGGCGGCTCGGCGGGAGCGGCGACCGGTCGGGGCGAGTGCGTCGTCGACGAGGGCCGCGGTCGCGGTGTAGACGACGTGGGTGCCGACGGCGGTCGCGAGCACGTCCGGCGGCCACCTCCACGGCGGCGGCGTCCGGCCGAGCAGCGGGAACGCGGTGAACGTCGCGCCGAGCAGCGTCGTGCCGAACGCGACCGCGGCGTACGGCTCGGGCATCACCTGGCGCAGGATCCCGTGCCAGACGCCGAACGCGCTGCCGTAGCCCCAGCGCAGCAGCTCGCCGAGCTCGAGGTCTTCCGCGGTCGTGAGTCCGTGCAGATCCAGGATGTTCGCCACGATCACGCCGGGCACGTCGCTGTCGTCGTAGTCCAACGACGTCGTGCGATGCCTCGCCCGTCGCTCGACCTCGTACGCGAACGTCATCGCGGCCGTGCCCGCAGCTCCCGCGACCACGCTGCGCACCACCCACGGCATCCCCATCCCCCGAGACTGCCAGGGATGGAGCCCGACCGCAGCGAGGTCAGCGACGGAGGGGCTGCTCGGACAGGACGCGGTCCAGGGTGGTGAGCAGGGTGTCGGCGTCGGCCTCCGACCAGACGATCGGCGGCTTGATCTTGAGCACGTTGTGGAACGGCCCGTCGATCGAGACGAGGACGCCGAGGTCCTTGCACCGCTCGACGACGTACGACGCCTCGGTGTCGGCGGGCTCGAGCGTCGCGCGGTCGCGCACCAGCTCGATGCCGAGGTAGAGGCCGAGCCCGCGTGCGTCGCCGATGAGCTCGTGCCGCGTCGCGAGCTCGATCGCACCGGCGAGGATGCGCCGTCCGACCCGCTGCGCGTTCGCGGGCAGGTCCTCGTCCTCGATGACGTCGAGCACCGCGTTGCCGATCGCCGCCGACACCGGGTTGCCGCCGAAGGTGTTGAAGTACTCCATGCCGTTCGCGAACGCCGCAGCGATCTCCGGGGTCGTGACGACTCCGGCCAGCGGATGCCCGTCGCCCGCGGGCTTCCCGAACGTCACGACGTCGGGCACGAGCCCCTGCGTCGCGAAGCCCCAGAACTCGGGCCCGACGCGACCGAAGCCCACCTGCACCTCGTCGGCGATCACCAGCCCGCCGTGCGCCCGCACCGCCTCGGCCCCGCCGACCAGGTAGCCGTCGGGCAGCACGACCTGCCCGCCGCAGCCGATCATCGACTCGACGATCCAGCCCGCGAGGGTCCCGCTCCCCGCCTCGGCCGCGGCGCGCGCGACGTCGTCGGCGTACGCCGCACCCACGGACGGCTCGTACCCGCGGTGCTCGCCGCGGTAGGGGTCGGGCATCGCCGCGACGTGAACCCACGACGGCGCGCCACGGCCACCGCGGCCCGCGTGCTTGTAGGGGCTGACGTCGATGAGCGTCTGGCTGTGCCCGTGGTAGCCGTGCTCCACGCACACCATGTCGTGCGCGCCAGTGGCCGCGCGCACCAGGCGGATCGCGAGCTCGTTGGCCTCGCTGCCGCTGTTGACGAAGAAGCACACCGACAGCGGCTCCGGCAGCGTCGCGGTGATGCGGGAGGCGTAGCGCAGCACCTCGTCGTGCAGGTAGCGCGTGTTGGTGTTGAGCACCTGCATCTGCCGCTGGCCGGCGCGCACGACGTGCGGATGGGCGTGGCCGACGTGCGCGACGTTGTTCACCGAGTCGAGGTACGTGCGCGCCAGGTCGTCGTAGAGGTGGACGCCGACACCGCGGACGATCCGCAGCGGCGCGTCGTAGGACACCGACAGGTTCGGCCCGAGCAGCCGAGCACGGTCGGCCGCCGTGTCGTCGAGGGCCCGCTCCGGCACCGCGGCCACCGACTCCGGGAGTCCGAGCAGCAGAGCAGGATCCGGCGACAGACCCAGCCAGGTGCGCCGCTGCGCCGGCTTCGCGACACCCGGGTAGTCGACGCCGAGCCCCAGCAGGTCGAGGATCACCTGGACGTGCACGTGCGGCGCCCAGTCGCCGTTGCGCGGCGGCGGCCCGATCCAGCCGAACACCTCGCCGGCGGCGAGCTCCTGCCCCTCGTGCACGTGGTCGAGCGTCTCCGGCGCGAGGTGCCCGTACAGGCTGTAGAACACGACCCCGTCGTCGGTCGAGTGCTCGAGGACCACGACCGGTCCGTAGTCCAGCCGCGCTGTGTTGTCGTGCACCCGGTGCACCCGTGCCGCGTGCGGCGCGTGCAGCGGCGTCCCCGCCACGGTCCAGACGTCGGTGCCGAGGTGCACGGTGCGCGCCTCGTCGGCGGCATCTGCCGGGGCGAACTCCGGCGTCGTGTAGAGCAGCCGTGCCTCGCCGTAGCCGCCGACGCCGATCGCGTCGGGCGCGACGTCGCGGCGGATCAGCGCGTCGAACCGCTCGGGCGGCGCCGTGACGTCGCCCGCGCCGAACAGGTCGCTGCCCACCGACAGGTCGAGCCGGAACAGCGGCAGGCCGTCCCACGAGGCGCCGAGCAGCGGGTACGCCGGGGCTGCGGCGAGGAACGCGCGCACGTGCGCGGCGTCCGGGTGCGCCTCGAAGCCGCACACGTCGCGCAGCCGGTAGACGACGCGCTCGCGCGCGAGCGGGACGTAGCGGCGCAGCGCCTCCCACGACGCGTCCTCGTCGACCGTCAGGTAGTCGTCGCCGGGCCGCTGCGCCGACTGCACCGCAGCGGTCACGCCGCTCTGCACCAGGCGTGCGAGGACGAGCTCCCACAGCACCTCGAGCTCGATCTCGGTCAGCGGGTGCTGCTCGTGGAAGCCGCGGGTGATCGTCGCGAGGGTCTCGACCGCGTCCGGGGCGTCGAGCAGGTGGTACGACGCGGCCACAGCGATCTCCGCCGGCACGAGCGAGTGCACGAGGTCGCCGAAGTCCAGCAGGCCGCTCACCCGGCGGAACCGCTCCGCGGGCCGCTCCGGCGAGCCGCCGTCGACGACGACGTTGTGGTCGTTGGCGTCGCCGTGGATCACCGCGCGGCGCAGGTCGGCCAGCCGCGGTTCGACGTACGTCGTCCAGCGCTCCAGCACCGCGTCGACGAGCGCACGACGCCCGGGGTCGGTCACCGACGCGATGCCGTCGCGCACGACCGACGGCATCGCCAGCACGTCCCAGAAGAAGTCGCGGTGGGCAGCCGGGTGGTCGTAGCCGTCGAGCACCGTCGCGAGCCGCCCGAGCACCGAGCCCAGGTCGTGCAGCAGCGGCGCCGGGGCGCCCTCGACGTCGACGAGCAGGACGCCGGGCAGCCACTCCAGGAGCCGCACCAGGTGCCCGTCGACGAGCGGCGCGTCGTCGCCCGACAGCGACCGCCGCACGCCCTGCACCGGCAGCCCCGCGGCGGCCGCCTTCGCGGCGACCTCGGTCTGCACCGCGAGCATCGCCGGGTCCTCGAGCGCGTTGCTGACCTTGAGCACCCAGCGGCTGCCGTCGCCCGCCTCGACGCGGAACGCGCGGTCCCGCTCGCTGGGCAGGTCGGTCGCGATCGCCTCGAGCCCGTACACCTCCCGGACGATGCGGGCGGCGTCGGAGGTGGTCGTGGTGGGCGTGTGGGCGAGCAGCGACATGGCGCCACCCTAGGGGAGCCTCACCCGGGCCCGGGCCCCTGACCTGCGACGATCGTTCGGGGTGGAACGGACCGGGTGTGAAGGTGGCCACGCCGGTGCTGCACGGCGCGAAACGAGGGGTCCCCGAGCGGAGAATCGCGCCATGACGCCGGAGGGGACCGCCCCGACCACCGCCCACCCGCACACGACCTTCGCGACGCCGCGTACGCGCTGCCTCGACGGCAACGAGGCCGCCGCGCTCGTCGCGCACCGCCTCTCCGACATCTGCGCGATCTACCCGATCACGCCCGCGTCGGCGATGGGCGAGCTCGCCGACGCCTGGAGCGGCAACGGCCGCCTGAACCTCTGGGGCTCGGTACCCGAGGTCATCGAGATGCAGTCCGAGGGCGGTGCAGCGGCGGCGCTGCACGGCGCCGTCCAGAAGGGGGCCTTGGCCACGTCGTTCACGGCGAGCCAGGGCCTCCTCCTCATGATCCCCACGATGTTCAAGGTCGCCGGCGAGCTGACGCCGACCGTCCTGCACGTCGCCGCCCGTGCGATCGCGACCCACGCCCTGTCGATCTTCGGGGACCACTCCGACGTCATGGGGGCCCGCATGACCGGGTGGGCCATGCTCGGCGCCACGAACGTGCAGGAGGCGCAGGACTTCGCGCTGATCGCGCAGGCCGCCACCCTCGAGTCCCGCATCCCGTTCCTCCACTTCTTCGACGGCTTCCGCACCTCCCACGAAGTGTCCAAGATCGCCCTCCTCTCCGAGGACGAGA
>JBGAJT010000095.1:0-11253 GCA_044224785.1 Candidatus Nanopelagicales bacterium
CGAGCTCACGGCGAGGTGGAACCTCGGCTCGTCGGTCGCGCGGCTGCGGGCCGCTCTCGCCGCGTCCGGCTGAACAGCCTCAGAACGAACCGAGGATGCAGCGCGCGGCGTAGCGCTTCGCCGTGGCGACGCCGTCCGCCCACAGGATCATGACCCGGTCGTCGACGGTCCACGCGACGACGGCGTGCGACGAGCTCGGCGCGGCGTCGACCACCTGGACCGTCTTGCCGCCGATCTGCTCCTGCGTCGGCGTCGCACCCGCGTACGTGTAGATCATCATCGGCGGGAACCGCGAGTAGTCGGCCTTCGCGACGTCGGTCGCGAACTGGTAGACCTGCAGCCCGCCGACGGCCTTCCCGCCGACGACGAGGTCGCGCGAGATGCCGCCGGAGAACGCCGACAACGTCCGACCCACATGGGTGCGCGCGAGCGCCTGCTGGGCGGCGGTCGAGTCGACGTAGGAGACGCCCTCGATCGTCGGCAGCGCCGGCGCCGGGAGCGGCGCGAACGAGGAGAGCGGCACCGTCGAGGTGCTGCCGCTGGGCGTCGCCTGATCGGTGGCAGAACCGCAGCCGGAGAGTCCCAGGATCACGAGGGCCACGGCTGCGCTGACACGTGCGAACCTGCTCGGGCCGGACACCGAGACCACCTCCGAGGTCGTTCCTCCACCGTACGCCGCCGTGGCACCGGAGTCGGAGCGGGTCGGGCAAGGCAAGCCTCAGCGAAACCCGTTGCACTGCTTGCTGTTTCAAGGATCGCCGACGAGCCGCGCAGCGCGACTCCGGTGTGACTCCGGTCATAGGTTCATCCCGTCGGAGCACGCAATGGGGGGTACTCATGCTCACGTTCCGCACGTTGCGCAACGTCGTCGCCGTCGTCGGCGGCGCAGCACTCGCGATCACCCTCACGGCTCTGCCGGCGCAGGCGCACCACGCCTCGCCGGCACCCGCCACGGTCGCCGTCCAGACCTACAACATGGACTTCGGCGGCGACCTCTCCCACCTGTTCGACCCCAACCTCGACCTGGTCACCGCCACGAGCATGGTGTGGGCGGAGACGGTCAGCAGCGACATCCCGACCCGCGCCCGCGGGGTCGCACGTTCGATCGCGCGGCTGCAGCCCGATCTCGTCGGCCTGCAGGAGGTCTCCACCTGGCGGACCGCGCCGACCGCCGACGGACGCACGCCCTCGGGTGCCTTCGTCACCGACTACGACTCGCTGTCCTCGCTCCTCGCCGCCCTCGCGCGGCTGGGTACGCCGTACCGGGCGGTCGCCGTCGACACCACGTTCACGAACGAGGCCTTCCCGCTGCCGGCGATGACGTCCACCGGGCTGCGCCTGGTCGCGTTCACCGACTACAACGTGATCCTCGTCCGCCAGCGCTCGCTCGGCCACCTGCGGCTGTCGAGCACCCAGACCGGCACCTACGTCGCCCGGCTGCCCGTCACGGTCGCAGGCAACGACATCCAGGTCACGCGCGGCTGGGCCCAGACCGACGTCACGCTGCACGGGCGCAGCTTCCGCTTCGTCGACACCCACCTCGAGGCGTTCGGCGCCCCGGGGACGCTCAAGGACCAGGTGCGCAACCCGCAGGCGCAGGAGCTGGCCTACCGGATCGCGCAGTCGCCGATCCCCGTCGTGCTCGTCGGTGACATCAACGCCCGTCCCGACATGTGCACCGACATCCCGCGCACCGACCCGGCCGAGCACGCGCTCGACCAGAACGTCGTGGCCTACACGACGCTGCGCGAGTCCGGGCTCACCGAGGCCTGGTACGCCGTGCACCGCGACGACCCGTGCGCACCGCGCTCGTGGACCAGCGGGTCGCGGATCCTCGACGACCCGACCAACCTGCTGACCCACCGCATCGACGACGTCTTCACCTCGTCGGGCGCGCGCACCCTCGCGGTGCGGGTCACCGGGAACCGTCCCTGGTCGATGACCGGTGGCCTCTGGCCGTCCGACCACGCCAGCACCTGGGCGCTCGTCAGCATCCGCTGACCGCGCTCGCAGATCGACGGCGGGGCCTGCATCCGACCGGGCCCCGCCGCACTGCGCTCAGACGGAGGAGAACGAGACGACGCCGCGCTTCACGGCGTCGACGGCCTGCTTCGCCGTCTGCGCCAGGGCGGCGCCCTCGGGCGTGACCGAGGAGCCGGCGGCGTCCGCGATCTGGCCGAGCAGGTCGGCCAGCTGCTTGCACCAGCGCACGAAGTCGCCCGCGGTCAGCTCGCCGTCGCGCAGCACCGACTCGAGGCGCGCGCCGTTGGCCCAGCGGTACGCCGCCCACGCGAAGCCGAGGTCCGGTTCGCGCAGGAACTGCAGGCGCTCCTGCGCCTCGAGCTGCGAGAGCTCGCCCCACAGCTGCACGGTCGAGGCCAGGACGTCCTTGCAGCGGCCCGGCGGGATCTTCGCCGGCAGCGCGTCGTCGGACTGCCGCGACTCGAACACGAGCACCGAGGCGCAGGCGGCGAGCTCGGGCACGGTGAGGTCGGACCACATCCCCTGGCGCAGGCACTCGGCGGCGACGAGGTCCATCTCGTTGTAGAGGCGCTGCAGCATGCGGCCGGCGTCGGTGACCTGGGCGGTGTCGTCGGCCGACGTGAGGTAGCCGAGCCGCTCGAGGATCGCGCACACGCGGTCGAACTGCTGGGCGATCGAGTTCGTGCGGTTCTCCACGCGGCGTTCGAGGGACCGGGTCTCGCGGGAGAGCCGGTGGTAGCGCGCGGCCCAGCGCGCGTGGTCCTCGCGCTCGTCGCAGCCGTGGCACGGGTGCGCCCGGATCTGCCGCCGGAGCTCGAGGATCTGGGGATCGTCGGCGTTGCCCGACTTGGGCTTGCGCGGCCGGTCGACCCGGATGTCGCCGACGACCTCCTTGAGGCGCGACGCGAGGTCGCGCCGCGAGTTCGCGGACCGCGGGTTGAAGTTCTTCGGCAGCTTCACGCGCTCGAGCGGCTCGACCGGCGCCGGGAAGTCGAGCACCGAGAGCCGCTTCACCTGCCGGCCGATGGTGAGCACCGACGGCCGCGGCTCGTCGCGCTCGTGCAGCCCGGGATCGAGGACGACGGCGACGCCGGAGCGCCGTCCGGCGGGCACGAGGACGACGTCGCCGATCTTCAGGGCCTCGAGCGACGCGGCCACCGCCGCGCGCCGACGGGTGGCGCCGTCGCGGGTCAGCTCCTTCTCGCGGTCGGTGAGCCGACGTCGCAGCTCGGCGTACTCGCGGAAGTCGCCGAGGTGGCACGACATCGCCTCCTCGTACCCGTCGAGCGCGTCCTCCTGCTTGCGCACCTGGCGCGCGAGCCCCACGACGGCGCGGTCTGCCTGGAACTGCGCGAACGAGGTCTCGAGCAGCTCGCGCGCCGCGTGGTGCCCCACCGACCCCACCAGGTTGACCGCCATGTTGTACGAGGGCTTGAACGACGAGCGCAGCGGATACGTACGGGTCGACGCGAGCCCCGCGAGCGCCTGCGGGTCGAAGGCCTGGTGCCACACCACGACGGCGTTGCCCTCGACGTCGATACCGCGACGGCCCGCGCGCCCGGTGAGCTGGGTGTACTCCCCCGGCGTGACGTCGGCGTGCGTCTCGCCGTTCCACTTCACCAGCTTCTCGAGCACCACCGTGCGCGCCGGCATGTTGATGCCGAGCGCCAGCGTCTCGGTCGCGAAGACCATCTTCACCAGGCCCTGCTGGAACAGCGCCTCGACGGTCTCCTTGAACGTCGGCAGCATCCCGGCGTGGTGGGCGGCGAAGCCGCGCTCGAGGCCGTCGAGCCACTCGAGGTAGCCGAGGACGTCGAGGTCCTCCTGCGGCAGGTCCTGGCAGCGGTCCTCGACGATCTCGCGGATGCGCGTCCGCTCGTCGTTCGACGTGAGCCGCAGCCCCGCGGCGAGGCACTGCTCGACGGCGGCGTCGCAGCCGACGCGGCTGAACACGAAGTCGATGGCGGGCAGCAGCCGGTCGCGGTTGAGGCGCTCGACCATCTCGAACCGCAGGGGGATGTTGACGTTGCGAGGGCGACGGCCACCGCGCTGCGGGCGCGGACCGCCCGGCCCGCTCCCCCGCCCCTGCGCACCCATCCGCGCGATCCGCTCGTCCTCGCGGGCGAGCCGGACGAGCTCGGGGTTCACCCGTGTCTGGCCGTCGTCGACGAACAGGTCGTAGAGCCGGTCGCCTGCCATCACGTGCTGCCAGAGCGGCACGGGCCGGTGCTCCTCCACCACGATCTCGGTCGCGCCCCGGACCTCCGACAGCCACTCGCCGAACTCCTCGGCGTTGCTCACGGTCGCCGACAGCGCGACGACGGCCACGCTCTCGGGAAGGTGGATGATCACCTCCTCCCACACGGCACCGCGGAAGCGGTCGGCGAGGTAGTGCACCTCGTCCATGACGACATAGGCGAGGCCGGTCAGGGTGTGCGAGCCGGCGTAGAGCATGTTGCGCAGCACCTCGGTGGTCATGACCACCACCGGCGCCTCGCCGTTGACCGTGTTGTCGCCGGTCAGCAGGCCGACCTTGTCGGCGCCGTAGCGCGCGACGAGGTCGTGGTACTTCTGGTTCGACAGGGCCTTGATCGGCGCGGTGTAGAAGCACTTGCGGCCCGAGCGCAGCGCCAGGTGGACGGCGAACTCCCCGACCACCGTCTTGCCCGCCCCGGTGGGCGCCGCGACGAGTACGCCGCTGCCGGCCTCGAGCGCGCGGCAGGCCTCGACCTGGAACTCGTCGAGCGGGAACTCGTAGAGGCCGCGGAACTCGTGCAGCGCGGTGGCCTCCTCCTCGGCCCGGGCGCGGAAGGCGTCGTAGCGCTCGGCGGGCGAGTCCATGCCCCCAGGCTATGTCGCCGTCGCACCCGACGGTGGGACCAGGAGGCGCACGGCGCCCGGCACGACCCGGATGTCGACCGGCAGGGGTCCGATGCGCTCGCCGTCGGCGTACGCGACCTGCCCCGGGGCGTCGAGGCGCACCGTGGTGGCCGAGTGCTCGTGGACCTCGGGGCGCGCGACGTGGGTGCCCTTGTAGACGGTCGGGAAGACCCGCAGGAACGTCGGCGTCGACAGCTCGTCGAGGAAGGTCACCGACAGCAGCCCGTCGTCGACCACGGCGCCCGGGCAGACCTGCATCCCGCCGCCGTACTGCGTGCCGTTGCCGACCGCCACGAGCATCCCGTTCTTGCCTGCGCGCTCCTCGGTGGGCAGGCCCTCGTCGAGGACCATCTCGTAGGGCACGGCCTTGAAGGTGCGCAGCTCGGCGAGGATCGCGGCGAGGTAGCGCGCGTTGCCCTTCGGCCAGGTCATCCGGTTGGCCCGCTCGTTGACCATCGAGTCGAAGCCGCTCGACAGGACGCCGAGGAAGTAGCGCGAGACGCCGTCGGCGGAGACGGCGAGACCGGCGTCGACCACGCGGGTGCGGCCGGCGTGCAGCGCGTCGGCGACGATCGGCGGCGGCGACCGGGTCGGCCGGCATCCCGTGCAGGGTCGCGTTGTCGTTGCCGGTGCCGAAGGGCAGCATCCCGAACGGGATCCCGGTGCCGGCGACGGCCTGCAGGCACAGGTGCACGGTGCCGTCTCCCCCGCAGGCCACCACGGCCGCCGGGCGCTCCTGCTCGATGCTCGCGCGCAGCCGGTCCAGCGCGTCGTCGAAGTCGGAGCCGAGGACCTGCACGACCTCGTGCCCGCGCTGCTGCAGGCGCTGCTCGGCGGTCGGGGCCGCGAGCGAGGCCTTGCCCTTGCCCGAGCTCGGGTTGACGAGCACGAGGATGCGAGACGACGTCACGCCGCCGGACTCTAGCCCCGACGGGCTCCCCGCGCGGGGCGAAGCGGCGTGCGGCGTCAGGTGGCGTCGCCGTCGATGCGCGAGGGGCGCAGGTCGTCGACGTGGACGACGGGCTCCGGCGTCGGCGAGGCCTGGTCGTCGGAGAGGTTCGCGAGCGGGTCGGCGGTGCGGGTGCGGGCCCGACGCGCGTCGTTGAGCCACATCACGAGGACCGCCACGACCACGATGGCCAGGAACGGCCCCGCCACCATGAGCATCGTGAAGGGGTCGGCCGTCGGCGTGGCGACGGCGGCGAAGGTGAGCACGCCGATGACCAGCCAGCGCCACTGCCGCAGCAGGCCGCGCGCGGTGAGGAAGCCCGCGAAGTTGAGCATCACGAAGATCAGCGGGATCAGCGCCCCGATCCCGAAGAACAGCAGGATCTGGATGATGAAGCCGAGGTACTCGTTGACGTTGATGATGTTCGCGACGCCCTGCGGCGTGAACCCGAGCAGCAGGTGCAGCAGGTTCGGCATCGTCTGGTAGGCCACCCACGCGCCGAACAGGAACAGCGGCGTCGCCACGGCAGCGAACACGATCGCCCACCGGCGCTCGTTGCTCTTCATGCCCGGTGCCAGGAACCGCCACAGCTGGTAGAGCCAGATCGGCAGCGACAGCACGACGCCGGAGACCAGGACAACCTCGAGCTGCAGGGTGAAGGCGTCGGTGACGCCGCTGACCGCGAGCGTGATGGTCTGGCCCGCGGCCTTGGCCTCCGCGACGACGAGGTCGAAGGGTCGGACCACGATCGCGAAGATCTGGTCGTAGAACCGGTAGGCGACCACGCAGCCGACGAGGACGCCGAGGATGGCCCGGAACAGCCGGACCTGGAACTCCTTGAGGTGCTCGAAGAGCGTCATGGAGCCGTCCGGGTTGCGCGGACGGCGCTGCCGGGTGCGTCCCGGGCTCACCTCACCGGCCACCACGGGACGGACGTCTCAGGCTCAGGCGCGGGGGGCGCCGTCGGCCGGCGGCACGACGGGCTGGGCGAGGATCTGCTCGCCGGTGACCGGGTCGACGAGGTAGCGGGGCGCCTCGGCGGGAGCGGCCGGGACGGCCGGAGCAGCGGGGGCCGGCGCCGCGGGGGCGGCCGGAGCAGCGGTGACGGCCTGGGGAGCCGTCGGGGCCGCGGGAGCGGCCTCGGTCGTGCCGTCGCTGCGCAGGCCCTCAGTCTCGGCCTTGAAGATGCGCAGGGAGCGCCCCACACCGCGGGCGACGTCGGGCAGGCGCTTGGCGCCGAACAGCAGGATGACGACCACCATGACGAGCCAGAACATCGGCTCGCGCAGAATCCCACCCATGGACCAGACCTCGAATCAGCGGCGGACGCCCGGGTAGCCCGGACGGCAGGTACCCAGGGTAACCCGGCAGGTCGGCTCAGCGGCCGAGGGTGAGCCCCATGTCCTCGGCCACGGCGTCGTGGGTCTCGAGGTAGAGGACGAGGTCGAGCAGGTCGTCGTAGCCGATCGGGCCGCCGCTGTGGGCCTCGCGGGCCTCCGCGGGGACCGGGATGCGGTCGATGCGCACGCCGGCCGAGGTCAGCAGGCGCACGACCTCCTCGTCGGCGGGCTTCTCGACGTCGACGTGGCACATCGGGCAGCCGAAGGCGTAGGAGCGGCGGGAGTCGGTGTCCTGGATCGCCTCGACGACGCGGACCCTGACCTGACGCGGGGTCAGATCGACGTCACCGCACATCGGACAGGTTGCCTTGATGGTGGCCATCGTGACCCTCCTCCTCCCGGGTGGTCCCGGTGCCTTCCTCACTGACGAGAGGGGCATCGGCACGATCCCGGCGGGGACTTGAGCCCGAACGGGGGAATCTCCTGACGACGTCGCGTAGCCGGATCGGCCCGCAGGGGCCGTCCGGGTGGCGCTCGGAGCGCGGCGGGTCGGATCAGGCGTCGTACGCCGCGAGCGCGGCCCGGGCCTCGGCCCGCACCCGCTCCACGAGGTCCGGGCGGTCCAGGACCGTCACCGAGCCGCCCTGGCGCAGCAGCAGCCGCACCAGCCACCGCTCGTCGGCCACCGGCAGGAGCACCTCGCGGCGGCCGTCGTCGAGCTCCACCACGGAGTCGACGGGGTTCTCCTCGGCGATCCAGGCGGCCTCCGGGGCCAGCGCCAGCCGCACGGGAGCGCCCTCGGGGCGCAGCACGCCGGTGCCCAGGTCGACCGGGACGGCATCCTCGGGGACCTCGGCGGCGACGTCGAGCACCTCGGCGGCCTCGATCCGGTCGAGGCGGAACGTGCGTACGGCCTCGGCCCGGCGGCACCAGGCCTCCAGGTACGTCCGCCCGTCGAGGGTGAGCACGCGCATCGGGTCGACGTCGCGCTCGGTGCGCTCGTCGAGGGAGCCGACGTAGCGCAGGTGCAGGCGGCGGCCCTCCGCGAGCCCGCGGCTAACGGCTGCGGCGACATCGGGGTCGCCGGTGCCGACGACGGCGACGGTGACGCCGTCGGCGGCCGCGAGGGCGCTGCCGGCCGCGGCCTCGAGCTTCGCCGTGGCTCCGGCCAGCGCGGCCCGGTCGTGCGGGCCGGGGACCTGGGCGAGCACGCGCAATGCCACGAGCAACGACGCGGCCTCGTCGGGCGAGAGCCGGAGCGGGCGGTCGAGGGTCTGCGGGTCGAGGACGGTGATCCTGCGGTCCTCGTCCCAGAACTGGATGTCGACGAGGTCACCGTGGCCGTGGCCAGGACGGCCGGAGCAGACCAGCAGCCAGAGGTCGTTCTCGAGCTGCTGGGGCGTGACGCCGAAGTGGGCCGCGGCCTCGTCGATGGTGACGTCGCCGTGGGCCGTGAGCCACGGGACGAGGGCGAGCAGGCGCGAGAGCCGGCTGGCCGCGGTGTCCTGGCCGCGCTTGGCGGCGGTCATGCGACCTCCCCCGCCGCCGCGCGCAGCCGTCGCACGACCGCGTCGCGCAGAGCCTGCGGCTCGAGGACGACGACGTCGGAGCCCATGCCGACCAGCTGGGCGGCCAGGCCCTCGTCGTCGGAGTAGGGCAGCTCGAGCACGTCGGTGCCGTCCTCCTCGCGGGTGGACGTCGCGCGACGGCGCAGCGTGTGGGCGCGGCCCGGGACCACGCGCAGGACCGCGACCTGGGTGGGCGTGCCCGGGGTCGAGGCGGCGATCATGCCGACGACGTCGACATCGGCGGGCACGGCGTAGGCGTCGGACGCCCCCACCGCGGTGACGGCGCCGACGACGCGGGAGAGCCGGAACACGCGCGCCGCGCCGCGGGCGACGTCGTGGCCCACCAGGTACCAGTGGCCGCGACGCGAGGCGACGCCCCACGGCTGCACCTCGCGCGCCTCGGGGACGCCGTCGCCGGGCTTGCGGTAGTCGAAGCGCACGGTACGACGGGCGCGCACGGCGTCGAGCAGCACCGGGAACGACGGCTCGGCCGTCGCGATGCGGGTCTCGACGCCGACGGGGCCGTCGACGACGGTGCCCGGGCCGAGGGCCTCGAGCTTGGTCAGCGCACGCTGCGCGGCCGTGCCGAGGCTGGCCACCTCCCAGACCCGCGCCGCGAGCCCGAGGACGGCGATCTCGTCGGCGGTGAAGGACACCTCGGGCAGCGCGTAGGCGTCGACCGCGACGCGGTAGCCCTCGATGCCCCCGACGCCGTCGGAGCCCTCGACCGTCTCCACCGGGACGCCCATGCCCCGCAGCTCGTCCTTGTCGCGCTCGAACATCCGCTCGAACGCCTCGTCGGAGGGGCTCTCGCGGTAGGCGTCGATGGCGTCGCGCAGCACGTGCTTGGGCACGGGCCGCGCGGACGCCATCAGGGCGAACAGCAGGTTGAGCAGGCGCTCGGTGCGGTCGGACTGGCTCACGCGGCTGCCTTCAGCGCGCGTCGACGAGGTCGATGACGAAGATCAGCGTCTTGCCCGACAGGCGGTGGCCGCGACCGGCCTCGCCGTAGGCCAGGGCCGGCGGGATGGTGAGCTTGCGGCGGCCGCCGACCTTCATGCCCGGGATGCCCTCCTGCCAGCCCTGGATCAGGCCGCGCAGGGGGAACTCGATGGTCTCGCCGCGGTCCCAGGAGGAGTCGAACTGGTCGCCGGTGTCGTACTCGACGCCGACGTAGTGGACCGTGACGGTCCCGCCGGGCACCGCCTCGGCGCCGTCGCCGACGACGACGTCCTCGATGACCAGCTCCGTGGGCGCGGGGCCCTCGGGGAAGTCGATCTCGGGCTTCTCGCTCACGATTCCTCCAGGGTGTCCGGCGCCGTCTCGGCGCCCGGTCTTGTCTACACCCTGGCAGACGGCGCTACTTCACCGACACCAGGTCGACGACGAACACGAGCGGCTCGTTGGGCTGGATGCCCGAGCCCGACGGCGGCTGCGAGCCGTAGGCGTCGGCCGCGGGGATGATGATGAGGCGGCGGCCGCCGACCTTCATGCCCGCGACGCCGTCGCGGAAGCCCGGGATCACCTGGGCCAGCGGCAGGGTCGCCGGCTGGCCGCTGGCGAAGCTGGAGTCGAACGTCTTGCCGGACAGGCCGCCGACGCCGATGTAGTTGATCGTGACCGTCGAGGCGGTGGTGGCCTCGGTGCTCAGGCCGACGGCGATGTCGTTGTAGGTCAGCGCTGTGGTCTTGCCGGTCTCCGGGCTGATGGTGACCTTGGGCTCGCCCTTGCTCGGGTCGCCGGTCACGGTGACGCCGGCGGTGCCGACGACCTTCGCGACCGGGGTCGGGGTCGGGGTCGGGACGAGGTCGACGACGAAGACGAGGGTCTCGTTGGCCTGGATGTCGGCGGTCGGCGGGTTCGCGCCGTAGGCGAGCTGCGCCGGGATGACGAGCAGGCGGCGGCCGCCCACCTTCATGCCGGGGATGCCCTGCTGCCAACCGAGGATGACCTGGTCGAGCGAGAACTGCGAGGGCTTGCCGCGCGACCAGGAGGAGTCGAACTCCTTGCCCGAGATCGCGCCGATGCCGACGTAGTTCGCCGTGACGCTCGCGCCGGCCTTGACCGGGTCACCCGTGCCCTCGACGAGGTCGGAGACCGTGAGCTCCTTGGTGCTCTTGGTGTCGGCACCGAGCTTGACCGTCGGCTTGGAGCCCAGGTCGCCGGTGACGGTGACGCCGGCCGTCCCCTTCACGATCGTCACGCTGGACGACGCGGACGGCGACGACGAGGAGTCGGACGCCGACGAGGAGCCGCACGCGGTGAGCGCGAGGGCGGCGGACAGGACGAGGGCGGCAGCAGCCACCGGGCGGGAGATCACGTTCAGCGACCCTAACGGGGTGTCGGGACGGGCTCGGTCACCAGGGTGACGAACCCGCCCCCTCCAGCGTTCCCACCCCACCGGACCCGCTGAAGGTGCCCTGAAGTGCGCCCTCAGCACTTCAACCGCCCCCGACCGAGGCGCCCCCTCGGTGAGCGGCGCGCTGCGTTGGGGCGGCTGAACTGCTTCTAGCGCACTTCAGGGCACCTTCAG
>JBGAJT010000096.1:0-11179 GCA_044224785.1 Candidatus Nanopelagicales bacterium
CTGGACTTCGACACCCCGGCCATGCGCGTGCACGACCGGGTCACCCTGCCGCGGACCGTGTTCGGCGAGGCCTTCTCGTTCCTCCGGGACGCGGTCTCCGCCGCCGGGACCGGGGCGACGCCGAAGCTGACGATCCCTTCGCCGAGCATGGTCCACTACCGCGGCGGCCGGGCGGCGATCGATCCGACCGTCTACCCCGACGAGCAGGAGTTCTGGGCCGACCTCGTCGCGGCGTACCGCCAGCAGGTCGCCGGGATCCACGCGCTGGGCTGCCGCTACCTGCAGCTCGACGACACGAGCCTGGCCTACCTCAACGACCCGGAGCAGCGCGCGATGGTGGCCGCGCGCGGCGGCGACGCCGAGCACCAGCACGAGACCTACATCCGCAACATCAACGCGGCGCTGGCGGGTCGTCCCGACGACCTCGCGATCACGACGCACATGTGCCGCGGCAACTTCCGCTCGTCGTGGGCGGCGGAGGGGTCCTACGACTTCGTGGCCGAGGCGCTGTTCTCCCAGCTCGACGTCGACGGCTTCTTCCTCGAGTACG
Organism: Candidatus Nanopelagicales bacterium; assembly: GCA_044224785.1. GTDB lineage: Bacteria > Actinomycetota > Actinomycetes > S36-B12 > CAIYMF01 > Longivirga. Next base: position 551 of record JBGAJT010000096.1, read on the forward strand.
ACGACGAGCGCTCGGGCGGCTTCGAGCCGCTGCGCTTCGTGCCGCCGGGCAAGCAGGTGGTGCTCGGCCTGGTCACGACCAAGTCGGGCGCGCTCGAGGACAAGGACAAGTTGAAGCGGCGCATCGACGAGGCGGCGCAGTTCGTCCCGCTCGAGCAGCTGTGCCTCTCGCCGCAGTGCGGCTTCTCCTCAACGGTCGAGGGCAACGCGCTCACGATCGACGAGGAGAAGGCCAAGCTCGCCCTCATCGTCGAGACCGCGGCCGAGGTCTGGGGCTGACCGGCGGCTCGCGTCCCCCCATCTGTCGCGGAGAGGCACCTCTCGGCAGCAGCTGCGGACGCGAGGCTGCGTCGGGCGGGGCCTGTCGTGGCGGGAGCGACGGTCTGCTGGCATTGTTACCCGTGAGTAGGCAGTCAGCGGGAGGCACACGGTGCGGCGCACGACGTTCAACGAGGACCACGAGGCGTTCCGCCTCACCCTGCGCGACTTCATCGAGAAGGAGGTCGTGCCGCACTACGACGAGTGGTACGCCGCCGGCCTGGTGCCGCGCGAGCTCTACACCAAGCTCGGCGAGCTCGGGATCTTCGGCATCGAGGTCCCCGAGGAGTACGGCGGCGCCGGAATCTCCTCGTTCAAGTACACGGCCGTGATGACGGAGGAGGTCACGCGCGCGGCGGTGAGCTTCGGCGGGTCCGGCGTCCACACCGCCCTCTGCCTGCCCTACATCCTCGGGCTCGGCACGGAGGAGCAGAAGCAGCGCTGGCTCCCGCCGTTCGTCACCGGCGAGCAGATGTGGGCCATCGCGATGACCGAGCCGGGCACCGGCTCCGACCTCGCGGGGATGCGCACGACCGCGGTGCTCTCCGACGACGGCAGCCACTACGTGCTCAACGGCGCCAAGACCTTCATCACCGGCGGTGTGCATGCCGACCGCGTCATCGTCTGCGCGCGCACGTCGCCGCAGTCGGAGACCGACCGACGTCACGGCATCTCGCTCCTCGTCGTCGACACGACGTCGCCCGGGTACTCGGTCGGTCGCAAGCTCGACAAGCTGGGGCTCAAGACCTCCGACACCGCCGAGCTCTCGTTCGTCGACGTGAAGGTGCCTGCCGAGAACCTGCTGGGGGAGAAGGACAAGGGCTTCTCCTACCTCGGGCAGAACCTCCCGCAGGAGCGGCTGTCGATCGCGATCGGCGCCTACGCCCAGGCTGCGGCCGCCGTCGAGTTCACCAAGGCCTACACCCAGCAGCGCATGGTCTTCGGCCAGCCGGTGTCGCACTTCCAGAACACCAAGTTCGAGCTCGCCGCGTGCCAGGCCGAGGTCGACGCCGCGCAGGCCGTGTCCGACCGTGCGCTCGAGGCTCTCGACGCCGGCGAACTCACCGCTGCGGAGGCGGCGTCGGCGAAGCTGTTCTGCACCGAGGTCGCGCACCGCGTGATCGACCGCTGCCTACAGCTGCACGGCGGCTACGGCTTCATCAACGAGTACCCGATCGCCCGCCTCTACGCCGACAACCGCGTGAACCGCATCTACGGCGGCACGTCCGAGGTCATGAAGATGATCATCGCCAAGGACATGGGCCTCTAGCCCAGCCCGACCGCACGGACCGACGAGGTCCCGTCCCCCGACGAGGGTGGCGGGACCTCGTCGTACCCGCCCGCCTCCTCCCCGGCACGAGCAGGCCGACCTCGCTCGGTGCCGCGCGCGCTGCGAGAACCCGGACACGGGCACAACGCGAACGAGATCCGTTCCTGTGGTGCTCTCGACGGACGCGCGAGCCCGGGCGTACAACGCAGACGAGATCTCGTTCGCGTCGTGTTGTCGGCAGCCGGGCGAGAGCTAGGCGCGTACACAACGGAAACGAGATCTCGTTCGCGTCGTGTTGTTCTCGGTGGGTGGGCGCGAGCTGGGCGCGCGCATGACGGAAACGAGATCTCGTCTCCGTCATGCCGCGGCGAGCGAGCTGTCGCTCCCGTCCGGAGCGGCGCCGCGCCGTAGGTCGTGCTGGCGGACAGGCCTGAGCGGGTCTGGAGCGAGCCCTCCGTCGAGGGCTCGGGGCGATCCGGCATGATCCACGGCGTGACCGAGGGCTCAGGGACGCGCGTGCGTCACGTCCTGCTCGTCCTGGCCGGTGGAGCGCTCTTCGGCACGGCGGGCACTGCGGCGCACTTCGGTCCCGACGACGCGTCGTCGGCGTCGGTGGGGTTCATGCGGCTCTCGGTCGGCGCGGTGGCGCTGTTCCTCATCATGCCGCTGGTCGGTGGTCGTTGGCGCAACCTCCCGGGCCTCTGGCGTCGACCGGCGATCTGGGTGATGGCTGCGGGCGCCGCGGCGTACCAGCCGTTCTTCTTCGGCGCGGTGGAACGCTCCGGCGTCGCCCTCAGCACGCTGGTGACGGTGGGCATCGGTCCGGTCTACGCCGGCCTCCTGGGCTGGGCGTTCCTGCGCCACCGTCCCACCCGTGCCTGGGCGATGGCGACGCTGGTCGCGGTGCTGGGTCTAGTGCTGCTGTCGTGGGGTGAGATCCGCATCGGCGACCCGCTGGGCCCGCTCATGGCGCTGCTCGCCGGGCTCGGCGCGGCGAGCTACGTCGTCGCCGCCAAGCACGAGCTCGACCGGGGCGGTCATTCGGTGGAGCTGCCGGGTGCGGCGTACCTGCTGGGGTCGGTGCTGCTCATCCCCGTCGTGATGCGCGAGTCGTTCGCGTGGCTGGCGCAGCCGAGCGGCGCCGCCGTCGCGCTCTACCTCGGCATCGTCACCATGGGCATCGCGAACGTGTTCGCGGTCCGGGGGATGCGCGGCATGGGCCCCGGCCCCGCCGCCACCCTGCTGCTCGCCGACCCGCTCACCGCGACGATCCTCGGCGTCGCCGTCCTGGGCGAGACCCTCAGCCCCGTCGAGGGGATCGGCCTCGTGCTGGTGCTGCTCGGTCTCCTCCTGCAGGCCTACGCACTGCGCCCCACCAGGCCCGGCATCGAGGAACCGACCCCGGTCCTCTGACCCGCAGAGCCGTCGATGCGTGATCACGCCGGGCTAGAAGGTGGCGTCATCACCCATCGACGGCCCGCGGTCGGTCGAGGGTGGTGGGGTCAGAGCACGGCGGGGTCGAGGTTCAGGGTGAGGCCGTCGGCGTCGCGGAGGATCGCGAGCATCGGCCCGGTCCGCGGCAGCTCGCGGGTGAGGAAGTACGTCGCAGCCGCGCGCTTGCCGTCGTAGAACGCACCCTGCTCGCCGTACGCCGCGAGCCACTGGTCGAGCCAGATCCAGGCGACGACGACGTGCCCGGTGGCCTCGAGGTACGCCGTCGCGTCGGCGAGCATCCGCTGCGGGTCGCCGAGCGCGCCGACCGCCGCGGTCGTCGCGACGAGGTCGGTGCACGCGGCGTCGAGCCGGTCGGCGAGGGCCGCTCCGGCGTCACCCGTCGCACGCGCCCGGCCGCTCGTCGCCTGGATGCGGGAGACCAGCAGGCCGAGGGCCTTGCCGCCGTCGAGCAGGACCTTGCGGCCGAGCAGGTCGAGCGCCTGGATCCCGTGCGTCCCTTCGTGGATCGGGTTGAGCCGGTTGTCGCGGTAGTGCTGCTCGACGTCGAAGTCGCGCGTGTAGCCCGCGCCGCCGAGCACCTGGATCGCGAGGTCGTTCGCCGCCGGCCCGTACTGCGACGGCCAGCTCTTCACGACCGGTGTGAGCAGCCCGAGCAGTGCAGCGGCCTCCGCGCGCTCGGCGTCGGAGGGCGCGGTCTCCGAGTCGTCGTGCAGGCGCGCGGCGAGCAGCACCAGCGCGAGCGCCCCCTCGACGTACGCCTTCTGCGCCAGCAGCATCCGACGTACGTCGGGATGCTCGACGAGCGTCACCTGCGGGCTCGACGGGTCGGCGCCGATCGGGCGGCCCTGCACGCGGTCGCGCGCGTAGGCGAGCGACTCGAGGTAGCCGGTGTAGCCGATCGCCGCGGCGCAGAGGCCGACGCCGATGCGCGCCTCGTTCATCATCGAGAACATCAGCGCCATGCCGCGGTTCTCCTCGCCGACGAGGTAGCCGATCGCACCCGGGCGTCCACCAGGCTCGAACGCGCCGTCGCCGAGCACCGGCGCGGTGTTCACCGTGCCGCGGAAGCCCATCTTGTGGTTGATGCCCGCCAGCGTGAGGTCGTTGCGGTCGCCGAGCGAGCCGTCGTCGAGGACGAGGTGCTTCGGCACGACGAACAGCGAGATCCCCTTGGTGCCGGGCGGCGATCCGGGGATGCGCGCGAGGACGAGGTGGACGATGTTGTCGCCCATCTCGTGGTCGCCGCCGGAGATCCACATCTTGCGGCCGAAGATCCGGTAGGTGCCGTCGTCCTGCGGCTCGGCGCGCGTCGTGATGTCGGCGAGGTTGGAGCCGGCGTGCGGCTCCGACAGCATCATCGTGCCGAAGAACCGGCCGTCGCCCATGGGTACGGCGTAGCGCTCCACCTGGTCGGGCGTGCCGTGCTTGCGCAGCAGGTTCGCCGCCGCGGAGGTGAGCAGCGCGTACGCGCTCGTGCCGGCGTTCGCCGCCTGGAACCACGCCATGGTCGCCGCGCGCACGCTCGAGGGCAGGGCGCTGCCCTCCTCGACGTCGGCGGTGAGGAACCCGGCGTCGGCGAAGGCCTGCAGCGCGACGGCGACCTCCGGGATGACCGTGACGGTGCTGCCGTCGTACGTCGGCTCCTGCAGGTCGGACGCGCGGTTGTGCGGCGCGAAGTGCGCGGTCGCGATCTGCTCGGCCAGGTCGAGGACGGCGTCGACCGTCTCGCGCGAGTGGTCGGCGTACCGCGGGCGCGCCAGCAGCTCCTCGGTGCCGAGCCACTCGTGCAGCAGGAAGTCGAGGTCGCGCCGCGACATCACCGTGCTCATCGTCCACCTCGTCCGGGTCGGCTGCGTCGAGCCCACTCTGCCCCAGCGCCCCGCTCGGGGTCCGCACGTGGCTCGCGATCCGACCCCTCCACCGGCGCATCGCCGCCCAGCTGACGCGACGAGGGCCCGGCCGCTGACGCGACCGGGCCCTCGTGCGGGGTGAGTGACGGGACTTGAACCCGCGGCCACCTGGACCACAACCAGGTGCTCTACCAGCTGAGCTACACCCACCATGACCGCGGCACCCCGAGGGGAGCTGCGGCCGCCCAGAAGTGTACCGGGAGCCGACCGGTGCTCCGAACCGGCTCCGACCCCGGCGGCCCGGAGGCCGATGGGCGCGCAGCGAGGTGTCCACGCCGCGCTGGACGCCCACCGACCGGGGGCCGGAGGTCGAGGGGTGCTGAGGGCGGTCTCCAGGCGTCGCTCAGCACCCCTCGATGCCGGGGGCGAGCGGTGACGCCGGGGTCAGGCGTGGTCGACGACGTGCTTGGCGGCGATCTCGCGGGCGGCGTCGGTCGAGGGGCCGGGGTCCGGCACCAGGACGGCCTCGCGGTAGTAGCGCAGCTCGGCGATGCTCTCGCGGGTGTCGGCCAGCGCCCGGTGGTTGCCGGTCTTGGGCGGGGAGTTGAAGTAGACGCGGGGGTACCAGCGACGGACGAGCTCCTTGATCGAGGAGACGTCGATGAGCCGGTAGTGCAGCCAGGCGTCGAGCTCGGGCATGTCGCGGGCGAGGAAGCCGCGGTCGACGTAGACGCTCGACCCGGCGAGCGGTGCCTTGCGCGGCTCGGCGACGTGGCCCTTGATGTAGGCCAGGACGATCTGCTGCGCGTCCTCGAGGGTCGTCCCGCCCGGGATCTCCTCGAGCAGGCCCGAAGCGGTGTGCATCTGGCGGACGACGTCGGGCATGTCGGCGAACGGCGCGTCGGGCGGACGGATGACGACGGTGACGCCGGCGTCGAGCTCGCGGAGCTCGGCGTCGGTGACGACGCACGCGATCTCGACGAGCGCGTCGGAGCCGAGGTCGAGACCGGTCATCTCGCAGTCGACCCAGACGATGCGGTCGCCCGCCTTGGTGGCGCCCTGCGACGGCTGGCTCATACCGCTCACCCTAGTGGCCTCGTCCGGACTGCGGCGCGTGGCGGACCGTGGGTCCACCGGCGTGGTGCTCGTCACCCGATCGGCGTACAGACCGCCCCCTGCTTGCGCCGATGCACCTTGCATGAGGTCGACCGGCGCCCGGCACGCCGCCCCCCGTGACCCCGCGGTCCGCTCCCGCGCGCGCGTCGCGACCGTGGGTGCCACCGTCGCAGCCCTCCTCATCGGCTCCGGGACGGTCGCGGTCGTGAGCGCCGCGGCGTCGACCTCCGCCCATGCGCTCAAGGTCCGCGGCACCGTCGAGCGGCTGACCATCGACGACTACGAGCACCCGCTGCCCGAGGGCCAGGACGTCGTCACCGTCGTCCGCTCCGGCGCGACCACGCTGCAGGTGCCCGAGGAGGCCCTCGCCCACGTCGAGACCGGCTCCACCGTCGACCTCACCCTCGCCAGCACCGACGGCACCCGGACGACGGCCGGCGGCGCGCTCGTCAGCGACCTCGGTGCCGCGGCCGCCCAGGACCCGCAGGCAGGTGTCGACGTCGCCGGCGTGGAGGTCGTGTCGAGCCCGACGGACGCGACGAGCCCCACCGGGTCCGGCGTCGCCGTGACGAGCCAGGCGGTCGCCGCAGGCACCGCCGTCCACCAGGTCCTCGTGGTCGTGGCGCACCCTGCCGGAGGCGCCACGCCCACGGTCTCGGCAGCGACGGTCGCCGCCACCGTGAACGCCGGCATCAACCAGTACTGGTCGACCGTCACCGGCGGCCGGGCCTCCTTCCACGCGACGGCCTACGCCGGCACGGTGGCGACGGCGAACGTCCCCTGCTCCAGCGGCGGGGTCTCGACCTCGGGCGCGTTCTGGAGCGAGATCCAGAGCAAGGTCGGCTGGACGCCGGGCTCGGGCAAGCACCTCGTCGTCTACTTCCCGCCCTTCGCGGCGTGCGGCGGCATCGCCGGCCTCGGCACGATCGGCAGCGGCCTCGGGTCCGGCGGCGTCACCTGGACCAACGGCTACAACAACGTCGGCGTCATCGGCCACGAGCTCGGGCACAACCTCGGCCTCGGCCACTCGCAGGAGCTCGACTGCACCACCGGCGGCACCCGCGTCATCGACGCGCCGCCGAGCAGCTGCTCGGTCCGCAACTACTGGGACACGAACGACATCATGGCGCTGTCCTGGAACTACCAGGGCTACCTCAACGCCTCGCACCAGCGCCAGCTCGGCCTGCTCGACGCCACCGACCAGGCGACCCCGACCGACAACGGCAGCGTCGACCTCGCGCCGCTCGAGACGGGCACGGGGCTGCGCGTCCTCACCCTGTCCGACGGCGCGACGCGCTACGTCGTCGAGTACCGCCAGCCCGTCGGCCTCGACGCCTGGATGTCGCAGGTCTCCGGCTGGGGCGGCCCCGGCGTCACCGTCCGCAAGGAGGTCGACCTCGCGCAGGCCGGCACCGCGGCGTACGACTCGATCGAGTCCTACCTCCTCGACGGCAACCCGGGTACGCCGGACGCCAGTCTCGGCTCGGTCGTGACGACGCTGCCGGTCGGCGTCTGGATCGACCTCGCCGACGGCCGCCTCGGCCTGCGGGTGACCGCCACCGACGCCGGCGCCGCGACGGTCGAGTACCGCAACGGCCTGGCCACCGACGACATCCGCTACATCGCCCCGCCCCGCCCGCAGCTCTCGACGCCGGTCGCCGCCGTGAGCACCGGCTCGGTGCGTCCCAGCTCGACCGGCGCCGTCCTTCCCCTGCGCTGGTCGTGGCGGGTCACCACCCGCTCGGTCGACGGCGCCTCCGCGGCGTCGGTCAGCACGCAGCGCGCCACGGCGAAGGCCCTGGCCGGCACGACCCGCTGGACCGCGAACGGCTTCTACGCCCGGGCCGCCGCAGCCGACGGCACCGTGGTCTCGTCGTACGCCAAGGCGTACTCGCACTACCGCACCGAGGACAGCACGAGCGCGACCTCCTTCTCGCGCGGCTGGGTGCGCACGCGCACGTCGATCGCCATGGGCTCGGCGCTGCGCATCACCGCCAAGCGCGGCGCGGCCGTGAGCACCAAGGTCACCGGCCGCAGCGTCGGCATCCTGCTGGCGCGGGGTGCGGCGTACGGCAAGGTCGCGGTCTACCTCGACGGCACGCGCGTCGCGATCCTGAACCTGCACGCGTCGCGGACCTCGGTCGACGTCGCCTGGTCGCACACCTTCGCCGCCTCCGGCACCCACACCGTCCTGCTGGTGAACCTCACCGGCGGCACATACGGTCGCCTGGCCTTCGACGGCACCGTCGCCCTCGCGTAGGCATCTCCCCGAACGAGCGCCTTCCTGGTCGTCGTCCGGCATCCTGGCGCCATGGGGGAGGAACCGGGCGGTGCCCGTGATCGGGCCTCCAGCGCGCCCACGCAGGACGAGCTGCGGCGGCTCGAGGGGGACCTAGGTGTCGCGCGCGCGTCGTTGAGCGCAGCTGAGGGGGATCGGACCGTCGCGATCGGTGCGGCCACGGTCGCCGACGCCGAGATGCGTGCCTGCACGGGTCCGTCATGGCGCGCGGTCCGCAACGTGCTCACGGGCCGCTACCGGAGCAGCCGGGCCGTCGCGCGGGCGGACGCCGCTGCGGCGCACCAGCGCTGCACGGACGCGGACGACGCCGTGGCCCGGCGACGCCGTGACGTCGAGCGGTTGGAGGCCGGCCTGGCCGCTGCGGCGGAGCGGTGGCGTCAGGCTCGCGCGGAGTGGGAGGCCGAGCGGACCGCTGCGCTGGTGCGCGCCGGCGGTCCCGTGGCGGAGGAGCTGCATCGCATCGACGCGTCGCTGGCGTCGTCGACGACCGAGCAGCGCGAGCTGGCCGAGGCGACGGCCGCGGTGCAGGCCGCGCGTGCTGCCGCGGCCCGGGCTCTCGACAAGCTCGGCTCGGCGTCGAGCTGGGGCACCTACGACACGTGGTTCGGCGGCGACGTCATCTCGAGCAGCATCAAGCACAGCCGCATCGACGAGGCGCGCGCCACGATGAACGACGTCCAGACCCAGCTGCAGGCGGCCCGTCGCGAGCTCGCCGACGTCGGCATGGACATCGTCGCGCCGGACCTCGCACCGGTGAGCAAGGGGCGCACCCTCGACATCTGGTTCGACAACTTCTTCAGCGACCTCGGCTCGCAGTCCCGCATCGCCGAAGGGCGCGACCGGGTCCAGCAGCTGGTGCGGGAGCTGTCCGGCGCAGCCTCCCGGCTGCAGGACCGGTCCCGAGAGGTCACGGCGGACGTGCAGGCCCTCAGCGCCCGCAGGACGGCGCTCCTCGAGCAGCCCTGAGCCCACCTGCCCGAGGCGCAGCCGGGACGCGGCAGCGGCCCTCCTGGGGCGCCGGCAGCCCACCAGGGCGGGCGGGCACCCTGGGTGGGCGGACCGATCGCGGCACGGGCAGGATGGGGCGACCCGAGACGAGGAGCACCATGAAGAGCTTCGGCAGCGACAACCACGCCGGTGCCCACCCCGACGTCCTGGCCGCGGTCGTCGAGGCCGACAAGGGCCAGGCGCTGCCCTACGGCGACGACGCGACCACCGCCGAGGCGGTGCGCCTGGTGCGCCGGCACTTCGGCGAGAAGGCGGAGGTGCTCTTCGCGCTGAACGGCACCGGTGCCAACGTGATCGGGCTGCAGGCGATGACCCGCTCGTTCGAGGCGATCGTCGCGGCGGAGTCGGCGCACATCAACGTCGACGAGTGCGGGGCGCCGGAGAAGTTCCTCGGCTCGAAGATCGTCGACGTGCCGGTGCTCGGCGGGAAGCTCACGCCGACGCTCGTCGAGCGCGCGTCGTTCGGCAAGGGCGACCCGCACCACGTCCAGGCCCGCGTCGTCTCGATCGCCAACTCCACCGAGCTGGGCACGGTCTACTCCCTCGAGGAGATCCGCGAGCTCGCCGACCACGCCCACGCGAACGGGATGCTGCTGCACCTCGACGGCGCCCGGCTGGCGAACGCGGCGGTGTCGCTCGGCGTCGACGTCGGCGAGCTCGGCACCGGGGTCGGCGTCGACGTCCTCACCTTCGGCGGCACCAAGAACGGCGCGCTCGGGGTCGAGGCCGTGGTCGTCCTCAACGAGGACCTCGTCGCCGCGATGCCCTACATCCGCAAGCAGTCCATGCAGCTCGCGTCGAAGATGCGCTACGTGTCGGCGCAGTTCGTGGCCCTGCTCACCGACGACCTCTGGCGGCGCAACGCCGAGCACGCCAACGCGATGGCCCGGCGCCTCGCGGACGGCGTCGAGGGGGTGCCGGGCGTGACGGTCACCGACACCGTCGCCGCCAACGCCGTGTTCGCGATCCTGCCGCCCGAGGTCACCCGAGAGCTGCAGGACGAGTTCACCTTCTACGTCTGGAAGTACGACTTCCGGGTGGTGCTCCTGCACCTCGGGCTCATCGGCGACGAGTTCAAGACCGCGCGCCTGCACCTCACGAAGAAGCTCGCGGGCTCGGCGGCTTGGAAGGGCGAGCGCCGCGACCGCCGCCCGGCGATGGACACGCAGCCCGCGACGGAGAGCGAGGAGGTCGGCGATGCCCGCGCAGCGTGAACGGCGGCGACGAACCAGCGCCGGACCGCGAGCCGGCGCTGGACTCGGTGGGGAACAGAGGCGATGCATGACGACGACGGGCGACTGCCCGAAGCGAGAT
>JBGAJT010000097.1:0-11074 GCA_044224785.1 Candidatus Nanopelagicales bacterium
CTCAGCCACCTGACGCACGACGACGAGCTGTTCTGGTCCGGCGCGGTCGTCGCGGGCGACGAGTCGGTCATCGAGCGCGTCCTGACGGCCGACGCCTGGACCGTGCCCGACGACGTCGCGCCCGCCGACGTGCTCGCGGCGTACCGCGACCAGACGCTGCGGTCCGACGAGATCCTGCGCGCCGCCGACCTCGACGCGCCCCCCGCGTGGTGGCCCGAGGATCTCTTCGGGGAGTGGCGGCTCGAGAGCGTGCGCGAGATCGTCCTGCACGTGCTGGTCGAGACGGCGGCCCACGCGGGGCACCTCGACGCGGCGCGCGAGCTGATCGACGGCCGGCAGTGGATGGTGCAGGGCTGAGGCCGCCGGCCCTCGTCAGGCCTTCGTCGCCAGCGACACCGAGCGGGCGAGGATCCTGCGCAGCACCGCCGGGTCGAGGTCGTCGAGGCGCTTGACGTAGAGGCAGTCCTTGCCGGTGGTGTGCCTGCCGAGGTCGGCGAGCAGGTCGGCGTACTCGTCGAGCCCACCTGCGAGGTAGAGCGTGGTGGCGGCCCTGCGCGGGCTGACGCCGAGGGCCATCCCGTCGATCTCGCGGCCGTCGGGGTAGCGCAGCCGGCGGTGGCCGAACCCGACGACTCCCGCCGACCGACCCTCGTCGAGGAACCCGGACTTGACGGCGTGACAGTCACGATATATCGTTACCGTCATCAACAACATCGAGAAGGGAGCGCGCCTCATGAAGCGCCACCACCACCACGGACCGCGTCGCGGCCCGCAGAACCCCCAGCACCACCCCGACGACCTCGGCCACGAGCACGAGGACGGCCCCCGCAGCCACCGCGGCCGCGGACCTCACGGCGGCCCCCACGGGGGACCGGGCGGCCCCGGCCGTCGCGGTCCGGGACGGGGCCGCGCCCCGCGCGGCGACGTCCGCGCCGCGATCCTGACCCTGCTCGCCACCGAGCCCATGCACGGCTACCAGCTCATGCAGTCGATCGCGGAGCGCTCCGGCGGCCGCTGGACGCCGAGCCCCGGCGCGGTCTACCCCGCCATCAGCCAGCTCGAGGACGAGGGCCTGGTCACCGTGACCGCCGAGTCCGGCCGCAAGCTGGTCAGCCTCACCGACGCCGGTCGGACGGCGCTGTCCGGCGACGAGGTCACCGACCCGTTCGCCGCCTTCGCCGGCGACCCCGACCGGCCCGACCTGCGCGAGCTGCTCGGCCAGCTGCACGGGGCCACCAAGCAGGTCGGCATGACCGGCACCCCGGCCCAGGTCGAGGGCGCGGCCACGATCCTGCGCGACGCGCGGCGGGCGATGTACCTGCTGCTCGCCGACGGGCCCGAGGCGGGCGCATGACCCTCACCTCGCACGCGGCGGTCGTCACCGACCGGCCGGAGCGCTACGCCAAGCAGCTGCTCTCCCACCTCGGCCGCAAGGCCGAGGTGCGGGAGGAGGCCGAGGGCTCGCGCCTGGTGATCGGCGCCGGCTCCTGCCTCGTCGCCCCGGGCTCCGGAGTCCTCGACTTGCGTGCCGAGGCCCCCGACGCCGAGATGCTCGGCGTCGTCCAGGACGTCGTGGGCCGCCACCTGGTCCGCTTCGGGGAGAAGGACGAGCTCGTCGTCGACTGGAGCTGACCGCACGACCCGCGAGGCGGCGTATCCCCGACGGGTACGCCGCCTCGTCGTCGTGTCGGACGTCACCGTCGACCCGGCTGACGCGATGCATGGACGTCCAGGCATACTCGCGAACGAGACACCCTGGAGCGCCCGCAGCCCCTGTGCGCGGGACGCCGTCCGAGAGGAACGTTCGATGGGCCGCCTGGCGCAGACCGAGGGCTTGACCGACATCCAGACCGAGATCCTCGGTGCGGTCCACGAGTTCGTGGACAAGGAGATCGTCCCGAACGCCCAGGAGCTCGAGCACGCCGACGAGTACCCGGCGGGGATCGTCGAGGGCATGAAGGAGATGGGGATCTTCGGCCTGATGATCCCCGAGGAGTACGGCGGCCTCGGCGAGTCGCTGCTCACCTACGCGCTGACGGTCGAGGAGATCGCGCGCGGCTGGATGAGCGTCAGCGGCATCATCAACACCCACTTCATCGTGGCCTACATGCTGATCCAGCACGGCACCGAGGAGCAGAAGCAGTACTTCCTGCCGAAGATGGCCGCGGGCGAGGTGCGCGGGTCGTTCTCGATGAGCGAGCCGCACTGCGGGAGCGACGTCTCCGCGATCCGGTCGAAGGCCGTGCGCGACGGCGACGACTTCGTCCTCAACGGCCAGAAGATGTGGCTCACCAACGGCGGCAGCTCGACGCTGACCGCGGTGCTCGTGCGCACCGACGCCGAGGCGCCCGAGGACGCGAGCGTCTACAAGAAGATGACGACGTTCCTCGTCGAGAAGCCGGCCGGGTTCGGCGAGGTCCTCCCGGGCCTCACCATCCCGGGGAAGATCGACAAGATGGGCTACAAGGGCGTCGACACCACCGAGATGGTGTTCGACGGCTTCCGCGTCCCCGCGGACCGGATCCTGGGCGGCGAGCCGGGCAAGGGCTTCTACCAGATGATGGACGGCGTCGAGGTCGGCCGCGTCAACGTGGCCGCCCGGGCCTGCGGTCTCGCGCTGCGCGCCTTCGAGCTCGGCATCGCCTACGCCCAGCAGCGCCACACCTTCGGCAAGCAGATCGCCGACCACCAAGCCGTGCAGTTCCGCCTGGCCGACATGGCCGTGAAGGTCGAGGCAGCGCACCAGATGATGGTGAAGGCCGCGCGGCTCAAGGACTCCGGCCAGCGCAACGACCTCGAGGCCGGCATGGCCAAGTACCTCGCGAGCGAGTACTGCCGCGACGTCGTCGAGGACTCCTTCCGCATCCACGGCGGCTACGGCTACGCCAAGGAGTACGAGATCGAGCGCCTCTACCGCGAGGCCCCGATGCTGCTCATCGGCGAGGGCACCGCCGACATCCAGCGCATGATCATCGGCCGCCGCCTCCTCGAGGACTACAAGGCCCGCTGACCGCTCGCGGGGCGGGCGAGGGTCCGCCTAGGGTGGCTGCATGAGCACCAACGTGCGGAACTCGATCAGCCCCGACGTCACGAAGCGGCCCGTGCTCGCGTCGTACGACGACTACGCCGGCGCGCAGAAGGCCGTCGACACGCTGTCGGACAACGGTTTCCCCGTGCAGAATACGGCGATCGTCGGCGTCGACGTCCGGATCGTCGAGTCGGTCCTGGGGCGGTTGTCGTGGGGGCGCGCGGCGCTCAACGGGCTCGCGACCGGTGCCTGGTTCGGCATGCTCATCGGCCTGTTCGTCGGCCTGTTCAGCAGCGGCAGCAACAGCATCTGGCCGCTCGTCGGGCTGGGTCTGCTGTACGGCGCCGCGTTCGGCATCGTCTACGGCCTCATCTCCTACGCGTTCACCGGCGGCAAGCGCGACTTCGTGTCGCGCCAGCAGCTCCTCGCCCAGCGCTACGACGTCCTCTGCGAGCAGACGGTCATCGGCGAGGCGCGCAAGATCCTCGGTCTCGGCGGCACCTGGCCGCCGCCGCTCGAGCCGACCGCGACCGCGCCCGCCACCGACGCGCCGCCGACGGTCGCCGAGCGGGTCGACGAGGTCGTCGACACGGTGAAGGACGGCATGAACGGCGGCCAGCCGCCGACGGTGGCCTGACCCCGTCATGAGCGGCGACGCCGGCTACGACGACCGCCCGGGTCTCGCCGCCGCGTTCGAGGCGCAGAGCCGCGCCTCGCGCGACAACGGCTCTCCGCTCTACGCCGCGCTGTGCCGCTCCGCCGCGCTGGACCTCGTCGCGGGCGGTCCGCTCGTCGACCTGCTCGAGCCGTGGGCCGAGGCGCGCAACGGCGACATGATCCCGCTGCGCGTCCTCGGGGCCGCGCACCGGCTGGTCCTCGAACGCCGGGCCCCGGCGCTCGCGCTGTGGTTCCCGTCCGTGGGCGGCGAGGCGCCGGTCGACGGCGCCGGTCGCGCGGCGTGCTTCTCCGCGTGGGTCGACGTCCTCGTCGAGCACCGCGACCGGCTGCCCGAGCTGCTCGCCGGCCCGCCGCAGACGAACGACCCCGGACGCGCGGCGGTGCTGCTCGGAGGCCTGCAGCACGTGGCGTCGGCGTACGGGCTGCCCATCCGGCTGCACGAGCTCGGCACGTCGGCCGGCCTGCTGCTGCGCTCGGACCTCGTGCGCGTGACGTTCCCCGGCGGCGAGGCGGGCGCGCCCACGTCGCCCGTCGTCCTCGAGGACGCGTGGCTCGGCGACCCGCTCCCGCCGGCGGTGCGTCCCGTCGTGCGCGAGCGGGTCGGGTGCGACCTCGATCCCGTCGACCTCGGCACGGTCGAGGGGAGGCTGCTGCTCACGTCGTACGTCTGGCCCGACCAGCGCGACCGGCTCGAGCTGCTGCGCGGCGGCCTCCAGCTCGCGGCCGAGCACCCGGCGACCGTGCTGCGCGCCGACGCCGTCGCGCACCTCGAGTCGCTGACGCTGGAGGAGGGGAGCGCCCTCGTCCTGTGGAACTCGTCGGTGTGGCTCTACCTCGACGACGACCAGCGCGCCCGCGCCGACGCCGCGATCGAGGCGCTCGGCGCGCGTGCGACGCCGACGACCCCGGTCGTGCATCTCTCGCGCGAGTTCCTCGGCGAGAAGCTGCGTCGGTCGTTCCCGCTGACGGCGCGCGGCTGGCCGCACGGCCCGACCGGCGCCGAGGCCGGGCGTGCCGTGATCCTCGCCGACTCGCCGCCGCACGGCCTGCCGGTGCGGTGGCACCCGCCGGTGCTCGAGGACCCGGCGCGGCCCTTCCGGCCGTAGAGGGCGCTTGCTAGGGTGCCGATCAATCGATAGGCAACCGGTCCTGGGCGGGGTCAGACATGGCGCAGCAGTACGACGCGATCGTCGTCGGCGGCGGGCACAACGGCCTGGTCGCTGCCGCGTACCTGGCACGTGCTGGCGCGCGCACGATCGTGCTGGAGAAGCGGCACAAGACCGGCGGCGCGGCGGCGACCGACGCGCCGTGGCCCGAGGCGCCCGAGATCCGGGTGACGCGGCTGAGCTACGTCATGAGCCTGCTGCCGCCGACGATCATCAAGGACCTGTCGCTGGAGCGCCACGGCTACAAGGTCTTCCCGATGGGGCCCTTCTACCAGGCCTATCCCGAGGGCGGGTCGCTGACGATCGCCCTCGACGACGCCAAGGGCAACTACGAGCAGGTCGCGAAGTTCTCGAAGAAGGACGCCGACCGGCTCGAGGAGTGGGACGCGTGGATGGCGGGCCTCGCCGACGTCCTCGGTCCGCTGCTGCTCAAGGTGCCGCCGAACATCGGCTCGCGGTCCTACTCCGACCTCAAGGGGACCCTCGGGCTCGCGTGGCGCAACCGCGGCGTCGACGTGCGTACCGTCGGCGACATCACCCGGCTGTTCTCGATGAGCATCGCCGACCTGCTCGACGACTGGTTCGAGTCGCCGCAGGTGAAGGCGGCGCTCGCGATCAACGGCGTCATCGGGACGTGGGCCGGCCCGTGCGAGCCGGGCACGGCGTACGTCATGGCGCACCACTCGATCGGCGACGTCGGCGACGGGCACCTGGGCAACTGGGGCTTCCCCGAGGGCGGCATGGGCGCGGTCCCCGCGGCGATCCGCCGCGCGGCCGAGGGCTTCGGCGTCGAGATCCGCGAGAACACCGGCGTCGAGCGGGTGCTCGTGCGCGACGGCAAGGTGCGCGGCGTCGCGCTCGCGAGCGGCGGCGAGATCCTCGCTCCCGTCGTGGTGTCGACCCTGCACCCGAAGACCGCGTTCCTGAAGCAGATGGACGCCGCCGACCTGCCGCCGGAGTTCGTGCGCGACATCGAGAACTACAAGACGCGCAGCGGCGTCGTGAAGATCAACCTCGCGCTGTCCGAGCTGCCCGACTTCACCGCCGACCCCGGCACGAACGCGCAGGTGCACCACACCGGCTCGGTCGAGATGGCGCCGTCGATCGAGTGGATGGAGAGGGCGTTCCAGGACGCGCGCGAGGGCCGTCCGGCCGAGCGACCGATGACCGACGGCGTCATCCCGACGGTCTTCGACAAGACGCTGGCTCCCGAAGGCATCCACGTGATGTCCCTGTTCACGCAGTGGGTCCCGAAGGACTGGGCCGACGAGCCGCACACCGAGGAGCTCGAGGCCTACGCCGAGCGCGTGATCGACAGCTACGACGCCGTCGCGCCGAACTTCCGACGCTCGATCATCCACCGCGACATCGTCAGCCCGCACCAGATGCAGGAGGAGTGGGGCCTGATCGGCGGCAACATCTTCCACGGCGAGCTGTCGATCGACCAGCTCTTCCACATGCGGCCCGCGCCCGGGTACGCCGACTACCGCACGCCGGTCAGCGGGCTCTACTACGGCTCGTCGGCGACGCACGCCGGCGGCGGCGTCGTGGGCATCCCCGGCTGGCAGGCGGCTCGCGCTGCGATCAGCGACAAGAAGCGCACCGGTCCGATCCGCGACCGGTTCACCGACCGATCCCTCGACCGCCCGGTCTGGGCGTCGCGCCAGCAGGAGAACCCGTGACCGCACTTCCCGCCCGCGCCCGCATCGTCATCGTGGGCGGGGGTGTCATCGGCTGCTCGATCGCCTACCACCTCACCAAGCTCGGCGTCACCGACGTCGTCCTGCTGGAGAAGCACCAGCTCACGGCCGGGACCACCTGGCACGCAGCGGGTCTCATCACCAGCCTCGGCTACCACGACGAGACGTCGGTGTGGATGTCGCGCTACTCCCGCGACCTCTACGCACGGCTCGAGGAGGAGACCGGTCACTCCACCGGGTTCCGGGCCGTCGGCCACCTCGGCATCGCCTCCCGGCCCGAGCACGCCGAGACGCTGCAGCGCGAGCACGACTTCCAGGTGGGCTTCGGCATCCCGAACGAGCTGGTCGGCCCGAAGGAGGTCGCCGAGCTGTTCCCGCTCGCGAAGGTCGACGACGTGATCGTCGGCTCCTACACCGTCGACGAGGGCCGCGCCGACCCCGTGGGTGTCGCGACGTCGCTGGCCAAGGGCGCGAAGCTGGGCGGCGCCACGATCATCGAGGGCGTCACCGTCTCGGGCTTCGTGAAGGACGGCCGTCGCGTCACCGGCGTCGTCACCGACCAGGGCGAGATCGAGTGCGACGAGGTCGTGCTCACCGCGGGCCTGTGGACCCGGCAGCTCGCGGCGACCGCGGGAGTCGACGTCCCGCTGCAGGCCGCGGAGCACTACTACCTGCTCACCGAGCCGATGGAGGGCGTGCACCGCGACCTCCCGATCCTCGAGGACCCCAACTCCTACGGGTACTTCCGCGAGGAGGGCGGCGGCCTGCTCGTCGGGCTGTTCGAGCCGGTCGCGGGCGCGTGGTACCCGGAGGGTGCGCCGTACGACTTCGCGTTCGGCACGATCACGCCCGACTACGACCGCGTGCTGCCCTTCGTCGACCAGGCGAGCGCGCGCGTCCCGAGCCTCGACGGCGTCGGCATCCGCACGTTCTTCTGCGGGCCGGAGAGCTTCACCCACGACATCGCGCCGATGCTCGGCCCGGTGCCCGAGGCCGACGGCATGTGGGTCGCGGCCGGCCTGAACTCCGTCGGCATCCTCACCGGCGGCGGCGTCGGCAGCGCGATGGCGTCGTGGATCGTCGACCGCATCCCGCCGGTCGACCTCTCGCACTACTCGGTCGAGCGGGCGGAGCCGTTCCTCAACAGCCTGCAGTTCCGCAAGGAGCGCATCGTCGAGCAGCTCGGCGTCCTCATCGGCGACGGTGCCTACCCGAGCTTCCAGCAGACCTCGGCGCGCAACATCCGGCGCGCGCCGCTGCACGAGGTGTGGAAGGCGAAGGGCGCCTACTTCGCGTGCGCCGACGGCTGGGAGTACCCGGACTGGTTCTCGACCACCGGCGACGTGCCTCGGCCCGGACACACCTGGTCGCGCGGCCCGTGGACCGAGTGGATCGCCGAGGAGCACCGCGCCGTGCGCGAGGCCGTCGGCGTCATCGACATGACCCTCATGTCGAAGTTCCTCGTGCAGGGCCCGTCGTCGGCCGACGTTCTCGACCGGCTCAGCGCCGGCGCGGTGGCGGGCGACGTCGGTCGCGTCGTCTACACGCAGTGGCTCAACGAACGCGGCGGCATCATGGCCGACCTCACCGTGACGCGCCTCGGACGCGACGAGTTCCTCGTCGTCGTCTCGGGCATCTCGCACCGCCGGGTCGAGAGGATGATCCACGCGGAGATCCGCGAGGGCGAGTTCGCGACCGTCACCGACCAGACCTCGGCGTACGCGCTGCTGCAGGTGCAGGGTCCGCGCTCGCGCGAGCTGCTGCAGCGGCTCTCGCCCGACGACCTGTCGGAGGAGTCGTTCCCCTACCTCACCGCGCAGACCATCGAGGTCGGCTACTCGCGCATCCTCGCGCTGCGCGTGACCTACGTCGGCGAGCTCGGCTTCGAGCTGTACGTCCCGACCGACCAGGCCGCGTCGCTCTGGGAGAACCTCGAGCGCGCCGGTGCCGACCTCGGCCTGCGTCCGGTGGGCCTCCAGGCGATGAACGGGCTGCGCCTGGAGAAGGGCTACCGCGACTACGCCGTCGACATCGACAACACCGACACCCCGGTGAGCGCCGGGCTCGCGTTCGCGGTCGCGTGGGACAAGCCGACGCCGTTCCGCGGCAAGGAGGCGCTGGAGAAGACCCGCGCCGACAAGACCGAGCGGCTCGTGTCGCTGCTCGTCGAGGACCCCGAGCCGCTGCTCTACGGCAGCGAGCCGGTGCACCGCGACGGCGTCCGCGTCGGCCACCTGCAGGTCGGCGGCTACGGCTTCGCCCTCGGCGGTGCCGTCGGGCTCGCGACGGTGACGAACGTCGACGGCGTCACCGGCGACTGGCTGTCGAGCGGCTCGTGGGAGGTCGTGATCGCGGGTACGGCGTACCCGGCCCGCGTCTCGCTGCGCCCGTTCTACGACCCCGACCGCACGAGGGTCCGCGGCTGACGACCGTCAGCCGCGGTGCGGGGGCGATCCGTCGCCCTAGCGCCTGCATCGAGGCGCGCATCGCGACCGGCAGCAGCACCTCGCCGTCGGGCGCGAGGGCGAGCAGCTGGCTGCGCGCCTCGTCGTCGGACGTGAACCGGAACGACCCCTCGACCCAGTCGGGATGCTCGCGGGACGGGTCGGGGAACGGCCGCGCGCGCCAGCCCTCCGGGGTGCCGAGCACGAGCGCGCGCTGCAGCGCGGCCTGCGAGATCCGCACCCGGACACGGCGCAGCCGTCCTGGCCCCGTCGGCGTCGAGCTCGCGACGGGCGCCACGTCCTGCCGGTAGGTGTCGAGCAGCTCGAAGCCGCCGTGCGGGCCGCGGACGGCGTAGACGGGGACGCCGGTGGAGCCGAGCTCGGCCAGGTCGCGCAGCACCGTGCGCTCGGAGACCTCGAGGCGCCGGGCGAGCTCCCGGGCGGTCACCCGGCCCTCGTTCTGCAGCGCCATCAGGATCGTGAGCAGCCGACCGGCCCGCATCGCCCACCTCCAGCACTCGTTCCGGCATTCATGACAGACGGTGTCATGAATCGCCAGGCAGAGTGCGCGCATGCCGACCTTCGAGGCGACCGCCGTCGTCGCCGCACCCCCGTCGACCGTCTGGACCACGCTGCTGCAGACCGGGCGCTGGACCTCGTGGGACCCGCAGCTGGAGAGCGTCACCGGCGCCCTCGAGCCCGGTGGCCGCGTCGAGATCCGCGTGCGCGGCACCTCGCGGCCGTTCCGGCTGCGCGTCACCGAGCACCGACCCGGCTCCCGGCTCGTGCTCTCGGGCGGGATGCCGCTCGGTCTGTTCGTCGGCACCCGCACGTACTCGCTCGTGCCCTCCGGCGCCGGGACGACGGTGACGGTGCGAGAGACCTACACCGGTCCGCTCGCCGGTCTGATCGGGAGGTCGGTCCCCGACCTGCAGCCGTCGTTCGACGCGTTCGTCCAAGGGCTGCGCGCCGATGCCGAGTCGGGGGCAGCATCGACATCGGCAGCCGGCACGGAGGAGCAGCGATGAGCGACCACGTCGAGGGCATCGGCACGCGCGAGGACCCCTGGATACTCACGACGCCGGTCGGCACGTCGGAGTTCGACGTCTGGCGCGACGAGGCCGCCGACCCTCCCGCCTTGTGGGTGCGCGTGGGCAGCACGACCTTGAGCTACCGGCTGCGCTGCATCGAGGACCTGCACGCGATGCTCGTGGCGTACGGTGACTGGATGCCGCTCGGCAACGCCGACGAGCAGAAGGAGGCCAAGCCCGGAACCGTCGAGGCCTGGGCGCGCGCGGCCGACAACCCTGTCGGCGGCTTCTACGGTCTGCGCAAGGGATATCGCGGCCGCTTCGCGACCTACGTCCCGCCCGTCCTCGAGCACCTGGGCGTCGCCGAGGTCGAGCACAACCCGCGCAACAACCGGATGCGCGCGCTCTGAGCCGCCGGCGTCAGGAGCCTGCGAGCCGCTGGAGAACTCCCCATCCGTCGAGGGTCTCGAGCAGCAGCGGGACGAGGGGGAGCGTCGCGAGATCGTCGTACGACGCCCAGGCCGCGTCGTCGGCGTCGTCGCCCGCGGCCAGCAGCGGGAGGCCGTCGTGGCCCAGCTCGACGCCCCGCGCCACGGCGCAGTCGAGGTCGTCGATGACGTACGTCGAGTCGTCGGGAGCCGCGCGCTCGACGGTGCCGACCAGCGCGCCCGGGACGACGCGCAGCCCGGTCTCCTCCAGCACCTAGCGCGCGCAGCCCTCGGCCCCGGTCTCGCCGGGCTCGAGACGGCCGCCCGGCACCGACCACAGGCCGCGACCGGGCTCCCGACCGCGGCGGACGAGGAGCAGCCGGCCGTCGTGCACCACGACGCCGCCCACGCACGGCACCCGTCTCGGCTCCACAGCAGCAGTCTGGCGTGCAGTCGTCCGACGCGGCGTGTGACAGGTCAGTCCTGCTCGCTGTCTTGACTCCGACGGGGGAGCGGGAGAACCGTCGGCGCAGGAGGATCCATGCCCGATTCGGTCTGCGTCCGCTGCCGCGGTCCGCTGCACACGCCCGAGCACCACG
>JBGAJT010000098.1:0-11012 GCA_044224785.1 Candidatus Nanopelagicales bacterium
CCTCGTGGTGCCCACCCCGAGCGGTCGGCGGTTCACGCAGGAGGTCGCCCAGGAGCACTCCCAGCAGCCGTGGCTGGTGTTCGCCTGCGGCCGCTACGAGGGGATCGACTCCCGCGTCATGGAGCACTACGCCGGCGCGTGCGACGTCGACGAGGTCAGCGTGGGCGACTACGTCCTGGCCGGCGGCGAGGCGGCCGTGCTCGTGATGGTCGAGGCCGCCGTCCGCCTGCTCCCCGGCGTGCTCGGCAACCCCGACAGCGTCGTCGACGACTCCTTCGCCCCGGGGGAGATGGAGTCGCTGCTCGAGGGGCCGGTCTACACCAAGCCGCCGTCCTGGCGGGGTCTGGACGTGCCCGAGATCCTGCGCTCGGGCGACCACGGCCGGATCGCCGCCTGGCGCCGCGAGCAGGCCCGGGAACGCACCGCGGCCCGCCGCCCCGACCTGCTGCCCTGACCCGCTCGGACCCGGATCCCGCCGGCGGGCGCGGGCCGGGAGGCTGCGGATTTCGGGCGGCCCGGGGGGCTGTGGCAGACTGGGACGGCTCGCGCCGCTCCCTGCCGCAAGGGGGATCCGGCGATCACCCCCGGGTGGCGGGCACTCCGAGACAGACACGACACCATCCGTGGTCGGCTTGCGGCGCCTACGTGGAGATGACATGCAGACGCTCGACTTCGTCGACGCCAAGTCCCTCAAGACCGACCTGCCGGACTTCCGTCCCGGCGACACCGTCAAGGTGCACGTCAAGGTCGTCGAGGGCAACCGTTCCCGTATCCAGGTCTTCCAGGGCGTCGTCATCCGTCGCCACGGCGGCGGCATCCGCGAGACCTTCACGGTCCGCAAGGTCAGCTTCGGCGTCGGCGTCGAGCGCACCTTCCCGCTGCACACGCCGATCGTCGAGAAGATCGAGATCGTGACCCGCGGTGACGTCCGTCGCGCCAAGCTCTACTACCTGCGCGACCTCACGGGCAAGAAGGCCAAGATCAAGGAGAAGCGCGACAACGCGCCCAAGGCCTGATCGCACCAGCCTCAGCAGCGCCCGGTTCCCTCGAAGGGAGCCGGGCGCTGCGGCGTCCGGAACGCCTCAGCCGGTACGCTCGTCCCACCATGGTGGACCAGATGGACGTCGGGCCCGTGCCGCCGGAGACCGAGGTCCCGGGTCGGCACGCGACGCACGCCTACGCCGCCACCTCCGCGCCTTCCGCACCCACCGGCCGACGGGCTGCGCCGGCTGACGCCCCGCGCCGCCGCCAGGGCGGGAGCCACGCGAAGCCGGGTCCGCCGAACGAGTCGCCGCGCCAGCACGGCTCGTTCTGGAAGGAGGTGCCGATCCTCCTGCTCATCGCGTTCGGGCTGGCCTTCCTGGTGAAGACCTTCCTCGTGCAGGCCTTCTACATCCCGAGCGGCTCGATGGAGAACACGCTCCAGGTCGGCGACCGCGTGCTGGTGAACAAGGTCGTCTACCACCTGCGCCCGATCGCGCGCGGCGACATCGTGGTGTTCAACGGCGTCGACTCGTTCACGCCCGAGGTCCGCATCGCCGAGCCGTCCGGTCCTATCGCGCAGACCTTCACCTGGTTCGGCCGCACGTTCGGCTTCGCGCCGCCGGACGAGCGCGACTTCGTCAAGCGCGTCATCGGGGTGGGCGGCGACCGCGTCGTCTGCTGCAACGCCAAGGGCCAGATCACGGTCAACGGGATCGCGCTGCAGGAGACCGAGTACCTCTACCCGGGCAACAGCGCGAGCGACAACACCTTCGACATCATCGTGCCGCAGGGCAAGCTCTGGGTCATGGGCGACCACCGCGCCGCCAGCAGCGACTCGCGCGCGCACCTCGGCGACCCCGGTGGCGGCTTCGTGCCCACCGACCGCGTGATCGGCCGCGCCTTCGCGGTCGTGTGGCCCTTCTCCGACGCCGCGATCCTGTCGACGCCGTCGACCTTCGACCAACCAGCGCTCCAGGAAGCCGGGTAGTGGCCGCCACCTCCGATCCCCAGACCCGCGACGACGAGCGACGACGCGAGGAGAAGCAGGGCTCCCTCGGGCGCGAGCTGCTCGTCATCATCGTCGTCGCGCTCGCGCTGTCGGTGCTCGTGCGCACCTTCGTCGCGCAGGCGTTCTACGTCCCGAGCAGCTCGATGGAGGACACCCTCCAGATCCAGGACCGGATCCTGGTGTCGAAGCTGTCGACGCAGTTCGGCGGCGTGAACCGCGGCGAGATCGTGGTGTTCACCGACCCCGGCGGCTGGCTCCCGCCGGCCGAGCAGCCCACCGGGCTGTCCGGCGCGGTGCGCAACGGCCTCATGTGGGTCGGCCTGCTGCCGTCCGACACCGGCGAGGACCTCGTCAAGCGCGTCATCGGCGTCGGCGGGGACCACGTCGTCTGCTGCAACGCGCGCGGCCAGATCCTGCTCAACGGCGTCGCGCTCGTGGAGCCCTACGTGAAGCCGGGCAGCCGCACCGACCAGGTGAAGTTCGACATCACCGTGCCCCAGGGCCGTGTCTTCGTCATGGGCGACAACCGCGCCGACTCCTCCGACTCGCGCTTCCACCTCGACGTCGACAAGGGCACCGTCCCGCAGCCCAACGTCGTCGGTCGTGTGGTGGCGGTGATCTGGCCGATCGCGAACTGGTCCGGCGAGCCGATCCCCGCGACCTTCGCCAACCCCGCGCTCGACGCCCCGCCGACCACCGCCCCGTCCGCGTCGGGCTCCCCGGGAGGCTGACGTGCCCGAGGTGACCGAGTGGCCGGCGTACGACGTCGAGCGCACCAGCGTCCGGGTCGTCCTGCGCGACGACGCCGGGAGCGTCCTGCTGTTCCACACGATCGACCCGACCATGCCCGAGATCGGCGACTGGTGGGAGCTGCCCGGCGGCGGCGTCGAGGGTGCGGAGACCTACGCCGAGACCGCCTCGCGCGAGATCGCCGAGGAGACCGGCTTCGTCGTGGCACCGGCCGAGTTCACGGCGGCGACCTGGCGCCGCGACTCGACGTACGTGCGGCGCCACATCCGCTACTGGCAGCACGAGGTGGTCGTGTCGGCCCACGTGCCCGGCACGGCGCCCGTGCCCGGTGCCGAGGGGCGCACGCCGACCGAGCTCGACGAGTACGTCGACCACCGGTGGTGGACGGTCGACGAGATCGCCGAGTCGCGCGAGCGGTTCTTCCCGACCCCCCTCCCGGGGCTGGTGCGCGAGTTCCTCGCCGGTGCCGAGATCGACGAGTCGTTCGACCTCTGGAACTAGGGTCGACGCCGTGACCGACGACCGACCGGTGGTGCGCAGGCGGGCCGCCCGCGTGCTGGCCGTGTCGCCGCAAGGGCGGGTGCTGCTCTTCGAGGGCGGCGACCCCGACCGGCCGCACGTCCGCATCTGGCACGCGCCCGGCGGCGGCGTCGACCCGGGCGAGAGCGACCGCGCAGCCGCGGAGCGCGAGTACCGCGAGGAGACCGGCGTCGACCTCGAGGTCGGCCCGCACGTCTGGGACCGCGAGGTGCGCTTCGGCTTCAACGGTCGTGTCTACGACCAGGTCGAGGTCTACTTCCTCGCCCACGTGGAGACCGAGCACGGCGCCGACACCTCCGGCCACAACGAGCTCGAGCGGCTCTACCTCGGCGAGCACCGCTGGTTCTCGGTCGACGAGCTGCGCGCGCTGCCGACCGACGACGGCTCGGTGCTGCTCGCGCCGCCCGACATCGCCGACCGGCTCGAGGACCTGCTGCGCGACGGTGCACCTGCCTCGCCCGTGGCGGTCGCAGGAGTGGTGCTGCCGTGAGCAGGGCCCCGTCGCTGCGGGTCGAGCGTGAGCTGCTGCGCTCGCACGGTGCGCGCTGGTTGGCGTCGATCGACGAGGTCGGTCGCGGAGCTCTCGGCGGCCCGGTCACCGTCGGCGTCGTCCTGGTCGACCTCGACACCAAGGCGGCGCCCACCGGCGTGCGCGACTCCAAGCTGCTGACGCCGGCGGCGCGCGAGCGGATGGCGCCGCGCATCCGGCGCTGGGCGCCGGCGTGGGCGGTCGCGCACGCGAGCGCCGAGGAGATCGACGCGATCGGGATCCTGCGCGCGCTGCGGCTCGCGGGGGAGCGCGCGTTCGCCCAGCTGCCGGTGCGCCCCGACCACGTGCTGCTCGACGGCTCCTACGACTGGGTCAGCCGTCCGGCGCCGGCGCTCTTCGACGAGGACGGCTCCGTCGCCGACCTCGACGCCTGGACCGAGCCGCCGCCCGTCACCGTGCGGATCAAGGCCGACATGACCTGCTCGTCGGTGGCGGCGGCGAGCGTCCTGGCCAAGACCACGCGCGACGCGATCATGGTCGCGCTCGCCGACGAGCACCCGGCGTACGGATTCGAGGTGCACAAGGGCTACGCCTCGCCCGAGCACCGCGAGGCCCTCGAGACGCACGGACCCTGCGTGCAGCACCGGCGCTCGTGGTCGATCCCCGGTGGCTACGCCGCCGAGGCCGCGGCGCTCGGCGGCGCCGACCTCGCCGAGATCGATCTCGCGGACGCCGACATCGCGGACGCCGACCTCGCCGACGTCGAGCGGGACGAGGACGCGCACCTGCTCGTGGAGTCCTGACCTAGGCTGGCGCGCATGGCGCAGCGCAGGATCGACCGGGTCGAGACCAAGCGCCGGCTCGGCCCGGACGCGCAGGTCGACGACAAGGCGATCGTCATCATGCCGACCGACCCGCGCGCGACCGACCCGTTCCTCGCGCTCGCGGAGGACTGGTTCTCCGAGCCCGGCTTCGAGTGGCACCCGCACCGCGGCATCGAGACCGTGACGCTCGTGCTCGACGGCGTCCTCGAGCACGGCGACAACCTCGGGCACGCCGGTGCTCTCGAGCACGGCGACATCCAGTGGATGACGGCGGGGCGCGGGATCATCCACCGCGAGCTCGCGTTCCGCAACGAGCACGCGCACACCCTGCAGCTGTGGCTCAACCTGCCCGGCCGGTCGCGCCTGGTCGCGTCGCGCTACCAGGACGTGCGCGCCGCCGACCGGCCGCGCGTCGAGCTGCCGGGTGCGGTGGTCGACGTCGTGTCCGGCGAGGCCGCCGGCGTACGCGGCCCCGCCGACAACCACTGGCCGATCCACGGCGCGCTGCTGACCCTCGAGCCGCGCGCCACCCTGCGCCACGACGTCCCGGGCGACCACCGCGCGTTCTTCTTCGTGCTCGACGGCGAGGTGTCGGTGGGCGGTCGTCGGCTGCGCGCGGGCGACATCGGGTGGAGCGACCCGGTGGGCGACGGCCCGAGCAGCCTCGAGGTGACGACCGGCGACGGCGACGCCGTCTCGCGGGTGATGGTCTACAGCGGCCGTCCCGTGCGCGAGCCGATCGTGTTCGGCGGGCCGTTCGTCATGAACACTCGGTCCGAGGTCGAGCAGGCCTACGCCGACTTCCACGCCGGCCGTTTCGGTCCGGTGCCGCGGGCCGCCCGGCTCAAGCGCCGCTGAGGTTCTCGCCGGGCGGGGCGTGCGGTCCGGCCCGGGTGGTCCAGGATGGGACCCTGCGCCGGACGGCGCGGGTGAGGAGCAGGTGATGGCGGCCGAGGACCTCGAGCGGTACGAGAACGAGATCGAGCTCGGTCTCTACCGCGAGTACCGCGACGTCGTCGGGCTCTTCTCCTACGTCGTCGAGACCGAGCGGCGCTTCTACCTGACCAACTCCGTCGACGTGCAGGTGCGCTCGACCGAGGGCGGCGACGTCTTCTTCGAGGTGCGGATGTCCGACGCCTGGGTGTGGGACATGTACCGCCAGGCGCGCTTCGTGAAGAACGTGCGCGTGCTGACGTTCAAGGACGTCAACGTCGAGGAGCTCGCCAAGCCCGAGCTCCAGATCCCGGACGGCTCCGCGTCCTAGGTCTCCCGGCCGGCGCTACCGGGCTCAGGCTCCCGAGCCGGGCCAGGCGTCGACCGCGCGGACGCGGTAGGGCACGAACCCCGCCCTGGTCTTCCAGCCGAGCAGTCCTTCGCCACCGCTCTCCTTCCCGCCGTACATGAGGTACCGGAGGTCGGCGGTGGCGCCGTCGCGGTTCTCGCCGACCCAGCGCACGAGCTCGTGGTGGAGCAGGACCTGGACGCCGTGCGGCAGGTGCTCCCCGTGCCCGAGGATCATCGAGTACAGCGCGAGGTCGCCGGTCCGCGACAGGCTGATGTACCCGACGAGCCGCTCGTCGGTGACGACGTCGCCCTGCGTGTGACCGGGCTCGGGGAGGAACACGCCGAAGGCGATGTCCCAGTGATGAACGCACGCCGGCGGCTCGTACGCGACGGGGGCCGTCGGCGCCCCGCCCATCTCCTCGACGGTGCGCAGGTAGCTGTCGCGCATCGCCCCGCCGGAGCGCATCTCCTTGGACGTGTTGACGTCGTAGATGTCGGGGATGTGCTGCTTCCACGCGAACGGGTGCACGACGTAGCCGAGGCGTTCCGCCTTGCGCTTCTGGCGCAGCGGCGCGCCCTTGCTGAAGCCCTTGATGTGCTCCTCCCACGCTGCGAAGTCGAGCGTGTCCTCGATCGGGAGGAGCATCGGCGTGTAGCGACGCCGACCCTGGTCGACGTCGCCGTCGAGCACCATGTAGTTGAGGTAGGTGCGGTGCGACCGCTCGACCTTCGCGGGGCAGGTGCTCGTGCAGCCGGGCGCGCCGAGCCAGAAGCTCACGGTCGTCCAGGGCACGTCGTCGACGACAGCAGCTGCCACGGGAACGGACTTCGCGGTCGTGGTGCCCGGCATGAGACGGCGCTTCACCTTGCCGGCGAACCGGCGCGACGCGCCGGGCGCCAGAGCGCGGCGGGCCAGCTTCTTGCTCCGTCGCTTCGCCGTGCCGGCGACCCCCCGGCCGCGCCGATAGCCGCGCCGCACCGCCTTGCCCGTGGTCGTGCGACCCAGCCGCTCCGCGCTGGTCAGCGGTACCGGCCGGCTCGTGCCTGCCGCCGTACCTCGTCGCGCGCGGTGGTGGTGCCGTCGAAGTGGTCGGCGAGCCCTCGCTGCCACGCGCTGAGCATCATGAGGTAGTAGGTGCGGCCGCTGAAGTGCAGCGTCTGCCCCGGTCCGCTGGAGCCCCAGTCGTCGACCTCGAGGTCGGAGACCTCCAGCGGGTCGCAGTGGTAGACGCCGTACCGCTCGCGCGCCACGAGCTCGCCCATCTTGTAGAACGCGCGCCGCCCGCCGAGCTTGGAGTAGTACTCGACGGGCTGGTTGAGGAAGAGCACGGGGACGCCCGGGTTCTTCGACCGGACCGCGTCGATGATCCGCACCGCGTCGTCGACGGCGTCCTCGAGCGTCGCGCGGCCCACCTTGCGCAGCCCCGCCGCCTCGGTGCTCCCGGCGCGCAGCATGCCCGGGTGGATCCACACCGGTGCGCCGGTGCTCGTCCGCCAGACCTCGAAGTTCATGTCCGAGTAGGTGTCCATGATGAGCAGGTCGAGGTCCTCGAGGCCGAGGACGGAGCGGTCGTTCTGCCCTGTGTAGTAGGCGCGCAGGCTCGGCGACATCCGGTCGAGGTCGGAAAGGCCGCTCAGCTCGTCGTCGGACACGGTCCGACCGCTCAGCGTCTCGACGTACTGGGCGTTGGTGCACTTCTCGTTGACCGACATGTCGTAGCCGTCGGGGAACAGCGCGGCGTTCATGTGCACGGCGCGTCGGCAGCAGCAGTCGCCGCGGACGCCGATCCGGACCGGGCCCCCGTCCGCACGGCTGAACGAGGGCACGGACTCGATCGAGGGCTTGGCGCGCCGGACCCCCGCGGACACCGACCGCTCGGCGGTGGGCAGCGGCCGCCACCACTCGGGGTGGAGCAGGGCGACGACCCGCTCAGCCTCGGCGACCCGGGCTGCGACGTCGTCGAGCTCGACCGTGGTGAGGAAGTCGGGCGTGACGTGGAACTTGGCACCGGAGTCGGTCACATAGCTGTCGCGCGGCAGCTGGTAGGCCTCGTACTCGAGGCCGACGTCGTCGAGACCGAACAGCGGGAGGTCCCACACGCGGCCGTTGATCTCCACGGTGCGCGGCGGACGCCGCAGGG
The DNA here is from genome assembly GCA_044224785.1 of Candidatus Nanopelagicales bacterium. Lineage (GTDB taxonomy): Bacteria > Actinomycetota > Actinomycetes > S36-B12 > CAIYMF01 > Longivirga. The sequence goes on from JBGAJT010000098.1 coordinate 8,023, forward strand.
CCGCCGCCTCGCGGAACACCTCGTAGTTGACGATGCCGTGCTGGCGGGCGAACGCGGATCCGTGCGACGCCGCACCCCGCAGGGGCGCGCCGATGGACTCGAACCAGGCCAGCTCCTCCTGCAGGAGGTCGACCGGCTCGCGACCGGTGTGCTCCGAGAGCTGCAGGAGGTCGTAGTGCAGCCCCACCTCGTGGCCGAGCGAGCGCATCTCGTGGATCGCATCGACGAAGGCGGGCTCGTGCTCGATGCGGCCGTCGACGATGCGGCCGTAGTAGTTCGCCAGCGGGCCGTCGCCGGGGTGCAGGACGTAGAAGGTGGCGGGCATCCCCAGCTCGGCCTCGAGGCGCGCCTGCCGCAGGGCGCTCACGAGGTTCGAGTCGACGTCGTGGCGCAGGAGCAGCCGGCGCCCCTCGACCAGCCCGGCGGCGTCGTCGGCGTGCGTCGCGGTCACCCGGTCACGGGCCAGCGCGTCGAGCAGCCCTCGGTAGGAGGAGATCCCCGGGCGGCCGTCGACGAGCGTCGGCTTGAACAGGTCCAACCGCGGCATGCGTCCCCCGGGTACGGTCCGGCGGACCCTGCTGCCACCGGGACGGGAGGTCAGGATACGGCGTCGCCCGGGGAGCGCCGTCGGTGCGGCGTCCCCAGGCTGAGCTCCGGGCGAGCCGTCCACAGCGACGCCGCCCTCCGCCGACCACGGGCACCGCGTCCCCGCAGGGTCTCCCCGTCGGGCGCAGGGCGCGCCCGGTCGGGAGGCGCACGTGGCGAGGGCAGGGAGCGGCGCGGTCCGGGCGAAGGACGCGCTCGGCAGGTACGGCGAGGACGTGGCCGTGCGCCACCTCGAGGACGACGGCTACGTCGTGCTCGACCGCAACTGGCGCTGCGAGATCGGCGAGATCGACATCGTGGCGCGCGAGGGCGACGTCCTCGTCGTCTGCGAGGTGAAGACGCGCAGCTCGTTGCGCCACGGCTCGCCGTTCGAGGCGATCACCGAGCGCAAGCTGCACCGGCTCGAGCGCCTCGGCATGGCGTGGATGCGCGCCCACGGTGCGCGCCCGCGCTCGATGCGCATCGACATCGTCTCCGTCCTCCGGCCGTCGAGCGGTCCGCTCGTCGTCGACCACGTGCGGGGGCTCTCGTGAGCGGCGGCGTCGCGCGCACGCGCGGCGTGGTCCTGCTCGGAGTCGACGGGCACGTCATCGGCGTCGAGGCCCACGTCTCCATCGGCGTCAGCGGCTTCTCCGTCGTCGGCATGGCCGACAAGCTCGTCGGGGAGGCACGCGACCGCTGCCGGTCGGCGGTGCTCAACACCGGGCTGGAGTGGCCGGGGCCGAAGAACACCGTCGGCCTCTCGCCCGCCGAGCTGCCCAAGCGCGGACCGACGCTCGACCTCGCCATCGCCCTCGCGCTGTTCGCCGCGTCGGGGCAGGCACCGCGCGACGCGGTGACCGAGCTCGTCGTCGTCGGCGAGCTCGGTCTCGACGGCCGCGTGCGTCCGGTGCGCGGCGCGCTGGTCGCCGCCCTCGCCGCACGCGCGGCCGGCGCCCGACGGATCCTCGTCCCTCGCGCGAACGTGGCCGAGGCCTCGCTCGTCCCGGGCATCGACGTCGTCGGGGTCCGCACCCTCGCCGGCGCGCTCGCGCTGGTGCGCGGCGACGACGTGCCGGAGGTCGAGCTCGACGACGCCGACGACGACGCCGCCGCGGTCGACGACCCTCCCGCCGTGCCGGACCTCGCCGACGTGCGCGGCCAGCACGCGGCCCGGGCGGCCCTCGAGCTCGCCGCGGCGGGTGGTCATCACCTCGCCATGACAGGGCCTCCCGGTGTCGGCAAGACGATGCTCGCGGAGAGGCTGCCGGGGCTGCTGCCGCCGCTCGACGAGCAGGCGTCGCTGGAGGTCACCGCGATCCACTCCGTCGCAGGGCGCCTCGCGGGCGGCCGGCTGATCTCGGTGCCGCCGTTCGAGGCGCCGCACCACACCGCGACGCACGCCGCGATGGTCGGCGGCGGCTCGGGGGTGGCGCGGATCGGGCTGGTGTCGCTCGCGCACCGCGGCGTCCTGTTCCTCGACGAGGCGCCCGAGTTCGACAGCAACGCCCTCGACGCGCTGCGCCAGCCGCTCGAGTCCGGCGAGATGGTGGTGTCGCGGTCGGCGTTCACCGTGCGCTTCCCGGCGCGGTTCCATCTCGTGCTCGCCATGAACCCGTGCCCGTGCGGGCGCGGCGGCGGGCTGGCCGGGCCGGGTGCGCCGGTGTGCACCTGCTCGCCGGTGCAGCGCCGCCGCTACCTCAGCCGGATCAGCGGGCCGCTGCTCGACCGCGTCGACCTGCGCGTCGTGCTCGTCCGCCCGACGCTCGCCGATCTCGAGTTCGGGGCCTCGACCGCCGAGCCGACCGCGGTGGTCGCGGCCCGCGTCCTCGAGGCGCGCGACCGCGCGGCCCGCCGCTACGCCGGGACGCCCTGGCGGGTGAACGCCGACGTGCCGGGCCCCGTCGTCCGACGGCGCTTCGGGCTCGACTCCGATGCAGGGGCGCCGCTGTCCGACGCGCTGGCGCGCGGCGCGGTGTCGGCGCGCGGTGCCGACCGCGTCGTGCGCGTGGCATGGACGGTGGCCGACCTTGCGGGCCGCGACCGGCCGAGCCTCGCCGACGTCGGCACCGCGCTGCTGCACCGCGACGGGGGGTCGCTGTGGGCGGCGTGAGCCACGAGGAGCGGGTCGCCCGCGCCCTGCTGTCGCGGCTGTCCGAGCCGGCCGACCGCCGCATCGCCGGGCTGCTGGCGCAGATGCCGGCGACCGAGCTCGTCGCCCTGGTGCGCGCGGGATCCGACCGGGTCCCGGCCGTCGAGCGCTACGCCGCGCGGCTGGCCGCGGCCGACCCCGAGGCCGACCTCGCCCGCGTCGCCGACCTCGGCGGCCGGCTGCTCGTCCCGGGCGACCTCGAGTGGCCCTCGCAGCTCGACGACCTGGGCGACGCCGCGCCGTGGGCGCTATG
>JBGAJT010000099.1:0-10989 GCA_044224785.1 Candidatus Nanopelagicales bacterium
GGGGAATCGGCCGTCCGGGGCCCGCGCTTGAGCCTGCCGCGAGGGTCACCGTCACCCGTTCGGCTCGGACCGTCGCCGGGAGCCCGTCCGGACCGGTCCGGGAGGTGCCGGCGGCCGGCTCAGCCGAGGACGACGAGGACGTCGCCCTCCTGGACGACGTCGCCCTCGGTGACCTTGATCTCGGCCACCGTGCCGCCGGTCTCGGCGAGCACCGGGATCTCCATCTTCATCGACTCGAGGATGAGGAGGGTGTCGCCGGCCGCGACGCTGTCGCCCGCGGCCACCACCAGGGTGACGACGTTGGCGACCATCTCAGCGCAGACCTCGGTGGCCACTCTTCCTCCTGCTCGTGACGGGACGGCCCATCCTGGCACGCACGGGAGCGGCTCGGACCCAGGCCCGGCTCTTCGGCGGGGCGGGACAGCGGTGCGGCTAGTAGGCGAACTCGGTCTGGCGCTCGACGATGCGCGCCAGGACGTCGACCACGGCGGGGTCGTAGTCGCGGTCGACCGCGAGCTCGAGGCGCTCGATGGCCTGCAGCTTGCGGTCGCTCTCGAGCGAGGCGCCCACGAAGTCGTCGTAGACGTTGACGACCTTGATGATCCGGCTCTCGAGCGGCAGCTCGGGGTCGAGCTGGCCGCGCTGCGGGCGGTAGGCGTCGCTCTGCCGCTCGACGATGAGCGCCGCGCGCTCCATGCCGGCCTCGCGGATCACCAGCGCGCCGAGCTCGGCGATCCGGCGCTGGTCGACCGCGGCGAGGATCGTGGTGGTGCCGCCGGGGATCGGCTGGGGCAGCGAGAGCTGGCCGATGTCGTGCATGAGGGCGGCGTACTCGAGGTCGACGAGGTCGCGCTCGGGGATGCCCACCTCGCGGCCGACGGCGACGGCGAGGCGCGAGACGCGGCGGGAGTGGCCGGTTTCGGTGTAGCCGCCGACCTCGGTCACCTTCGACAGCGAGCGGATCGTCTGCAGGTAGGTCGCGTCGATCGTGGCGTACCGGCGGAAGGAGAACTGGGTCAGCATCAGCGGGACGGCGAACACCGGCAGCGCCCAGAAGCCCATCCGGGGGGCGGCGAGCGCGATGAGGACGCCGGTGGCGGCGATGGCCGACGAGATACCGATCAGCGCGCGGAACTCGTCGCTGATCGCGGTGCCGAGCGGCACGCGGTCCTCGCTCGACCGGACCACCGCGGCGAGGAAGGCGTCGACGCACGCCGCGAGCACGGCCGCCACCGACATGACGACAGCTACCCAGGTCCGGTCGGTGGAGTTCCTCAGGGTGAGGTGGAACGCGGTGAGCAGCAGGTGGAAGGTCGTGGCCGCCACGAGCGTGCTGAAGATGCGGCGGGCGAGCTCGTCGAGGTGCAGCCCTCGGCCGACCAGGGTCCGCGGGAAGGCGCCGATCACCGAGCCGAAGGTGACGACGGTGACGGCCAGCCAGACGGTGACCTCGTAGTTCTCGTGCCCCGGTCCGGCGAAGCCCGGGAGCAGGGCGAAGGCCAGCGCACCCGCGGAGGCGAGCGGCGCGGCCTGACGACCACCGGGCAGGACGATCCGCAGGATCTCGCCGACGGCGATGAACGCCGCGAACGCGATGGGGATCCAGATGTCGGTGACGCCGGTCGCCGCCGTCTTGGCCACGCAGGCGATGACGACGAGGCCGGCGGCGACCTGGAGCGGGACGGCGGCGCGCAGCTCGGCCGCGCGGCGGCTCACGAGACGCCCCTCGGGCTGGGGTCGTCGTCGAGCGACGACGCGTCGTCGGGGACGCTGGTGGGGACGAGCCCGAGCTGGCGGGCCACCGACGGGTCGTCGTCGTCAGAACCGAAGGACGGCACGGTCCCGAGCGGGGTCGGCGGCTGCGAGGTGTCGGCGAGCGCCCAGCCGTGCTGCTCGAGGGCCTCGATGAGGGCCTCGACCATGACCGGGTCGAACTGCGACCCCTTGCACTCGCGCAGCTCCTGGATGGCCTCCTCGATCGACCGGGCGCCGCGGTAGGACCGCGTGGTCGTCATCGAGTCGAAGGCGTCGGCCACCGCGATGATGCGGGCGAACTCGGGGATCTCGGATCCCTTGAGGCCCAACGGGTAGCCGCGGCCGTCGATGCGCTCGTGGTGCAGGTGGATGCCCTCGATCGCCTCGCCGAGGAACTCGAGGTCCTTGGTGATCTCGCGACCACGCACGGGGTGCTGCTGGATCGCCTCGTACTGCTCGTCGGTGAGCCGTCCCGACGCCTGCAGCACCTCGGTGGGCACGCCGAGCTTGCCGACGTCGTGCAGCATGCCGGCGTAGCGCAGGCTCGCGACCCGGTCCTCGCGCATCCCCGCGCGGCGACCGATGAGCACCGAGGCCTTCGACACCCGCTCCGAGTGGCCGCGGGTGTAGAAGTCCTTGGTCTCGACCGCCTGGATGAGCGAGCGCATGGTGGCCTCGTAGGCCTCCTGCCGCAGCGCGAACTCGGCGAAGACCCAGCGGGCGACCGCGAGCGGCGCGAGCACCAGCACCGCGGAGATCGGCCCGACGTAGGACCACACGACCGCGAGCAGCAGGCCGAAGACGGAGTAGACGAACATCGGCAGCGCGGAGCCCGCGAAGGTGCCGAACCAGACCTGCAGCGGCGACGCGCGCCGCTCGAGGCTGATGACGCCGACCATGAGCAGGCCGTTGACGACCTCGTAGACGACGGCGGCCACGAGCCACGGCACCAGCACGGTGAGGGGCTGGTAGTCCGACGTGTCCCACAGCGCCGGGCCGCCCACCGCCTGGTAGGCGAAGCCGGACGCTGCGGCAGCGAGGGCCAGCATGCCGCCGTTGAACGCGCGGGCCAGCCGGCGCCCGCGGTCGCCGATGACGGTCGCGACAGCCACGATCGCCGCGCCGTACGGACCGAGCAGCAGGACCGACGCCAGCGCCACCGGCCCGCTGACGCTGATGCGCACGCCGCGCTCGCGGCGAAGGGGCGAGTCGGCGAAGTCGGCCACGGCGACCAGGAGGGCCAGCGGGACCACGGTGGTCCACATGCCCTTGCCCCAGAGGTGCACGACGCTGAGCACGAGCACGAGGACGCCGGCCACGATGACGGCAGCGACGTACGCGCGTGCCGCACGCGACAGCTCGGTCATCGCTCCTCCTGGCCCTCGTCGGGCTCGTGCAGACATATGTCGGCAGGATCGGGATCGGCAGCAGAGGCCCGAACTTGAACTTCTGCACCCGGCCAATTCAGGCCGGGACCGGGCTAGAACAAGACCCGGTGCTGGGACTGAGCGCTAGCTCAGCGCTCCCAGCGCCAGCTCGCCTCGGTCGAGAGCACACGCTCGACCACGGCGACGATCTTCTTCATCTGGGGATCACATCCTCGCGAGTCATGTCACGGGCACCGCTAAGGCCCGTGCACTCTCCGCTCCGCTCGCGAGTTGACGGCTCGCGCCGTCGGGGGGTGAAGCTCGAGCGTCCGCCAGCCGCGCCGAGGTGCGTCTGGTGGCCGCCGTCGTCCCTCTCCTCGGCTGCCGATCCCGTTCCTGCCGCTGTTGAGTTATGTCTCGCACGTGCTGCTCGGGCGCTGCGCCCAGCCCGGGCACAACGTCACCCGTCCGGAGGCGGTTCACGCTCCCGGGACAGGTGGGACCACTGTGACAGGGGTGAATGGTCCCGAGTCAAGTCCCTCTGTCCGGTTCCTCCCGAAGTGTGCGCCACACGTGAGGCGGCGGTCACCCTCCGACGATCACAGTACGACCACGCTCGCGGACCGACGTGGGCCGCGCGGGTGACCACGGGCCGTCACGGTGTCCCCCGATCGGCGCATCACCGCGTGGTGGTGCTGACGGCCCGTGACGGCACCCCCTACCCTCGCCCTGGACCCGCCGGACGCGCGGTGGGCGCGTTCCCGCAGGGTGCGACGAAGGAGGTGCGGCATGGCCGACGGCCGACCTTCGGCGTACGCCGACCTGCTGGCCGCCCTCCTGGCCGTGCGTCCGGACCCCGCCACCGCCCGCTTCGACCAGGAGCTGATGGCCGCCGAGGCCCGCGGCGAGATCGACCCGGCCACCGCGCGCACGCTGCGCTGGTGGCAGCGCGAGTCGCTGCGCGGACTGTCCGACCATCTCGCCGCCGTCCTCCCCCACCTGCTCGACGACCTCGCCGCCGCGCAGAGCGCCGCGTCGGAGGCGGTCGAGGAGAGCGCCGCGGCCTGGTCCTCGGCGTCGGCGAGCACCGAGCGCGCGGTGAACGGCCCGGACCCCGCCGGCCCGCCCGGGTCGCACCTGCGCCCGGTCGAGGACAGCAGGGGCCCGTTCCGCCCCGGACCCGACCTCACGACCTCGAGCGCCCACGAGCCGCCGGCCCCGCCGGTCGAGCCGCCGGCCGCTCCGCCGCGGCCGCTCCGTCCCGGCTTCGCCCCGCCCGACCCCGATCCCTCGGCGCAGGCGGACGCCGGCTCGCCCGCGCAGGTGGACCCCGGCGCGCCTCGCCCGCGCCTGCTCGTGTCCGGCATTACCGTGCGGAGCGAGGGCACCGCTCCCGTCGTCGACCTGACCGACGGGGCCCGCCGACCCACCGGACCCGTCCGGTGACCCGCACCACCCGCCCCACGAGCTCGACCCGAACGGCCCGTTCCGCCCGCAGCGCGACGATGCGCTCGTACGAAGGACGTCGATGACCGCCTTGCGCCTGCTCCCCGAGTTCGAGGCCGCGCTGCGCGCGGTGCCGGGCATCCGAGAGGCCAGCGTGCGCACCACCGCCGAGGCTCTCCCCATCGAGGTCCACGTCCTGGCGCGCGGCGAGAAGCCGGCCAAGCAGGTCGTCCGCGACGTCCAGTCGGTCGCGATGGCCCAGTTCGACCTCGACATCGACCACCGCATCGTGAGCGTCGTGCAGATCCCCGACGACTCCGTCGACGTCGGCGACGACAGCGCCGCCCAGGAGTCCGTCGCCGCCGAGGCGGTCGACGTGCCCCGTCCCGCGCTGACGAGCATCTCCACGACCAAGTCCGAGGGCGAGACGCTCGTCGACGTCACCATGGCCATCGGCCGCGAGGTCTACACGGGTCGGGCCACCGGCCCCACCGGCCCCGTGCACCGGCCGCGCATCATCGCCACCGCCACCCTGGCCGCCCTCACCGAGCTGCTCGGGATCCCGGCGTCGGTCGAGAGCGCCCAGGTGCTCGAGGTCGGCATGCGCCAGGTCGCCGTGACCACCCTCACGCTGACCATCCCGCGCCTGGGCGACCAGGCACTGTGCGGCAGCGCCCTGGTGCGCGGCGACGAGGAGGACGCCGTGGCGCGCTCGGTGCTCGCCGCGGTGAACCGCCGCCTCGCCGGCTGAGCCTGCGCAGCACCGGCCGCACCGGTTTCGTCGCGACCGCCCCCGTGTGGGAGGATTCGCGGCAGCAGTCCACCCTCAGGAGTTCTCATGAGCAAGCGCGCCCGCAAGCGCCGCACCCGCAAGAAGAGCGGCGCGAACCACGGCAACCGTCCCAACGCCTGAGGCAGGGACGTGACGAAGGCCCGCCCCCGACCGGGGAGCGGGCCTTCATGCTGTCCAGGGTCCGGAAGGACCCTCAGCCGTCGGTGCGGTAGGTGACGGTGACCTCGCGGATGCGGGTGACGATGCGGGCGCGGACGTCGTCGGGCATCTGGTCGCCGCCGCAGCACCGGTGCACCAGGACCTTGACCTCCTGGTAGATGCCGGCCTCGTGCAGGCAGGGCGAGCACTCGTCGAAGTGGTGGGCGATCTTCGCCCGGTCCTCGTCGGTCATCTCACCGTCGAGGTACGCCGACACGGCGTCGAGCACCTCGCCGCACGGGGTGTCGTGGTGGTTCCCGCAGCTCATGACCCCTCCTGCGCCGGGACGAGACCGCGCTCGCGCGCGTAGTCCTCGAGCAGCTCGCGCAGCTGCTTGCGGCCGCGGTGCAGCCGCGACATGACCGTGCCGATCGGCGTCCCCATGATCTCGGCGATCTCCTTGTACGCGAAGCCCTCGACGTCGGCGAGGTAGACCGCGATGCGGAAGTCCTCGGGGATCGCCTGCAGCGCCTCCTTGACGTCGGAGTCGGGCAGGTGGTCGAGCGCCTCGGCCTCGGCCGAGCGCAGCCCGGTCGAGGTGTGCGCCTCGGCCCGCGCCATCTGCCAGTCCTCGACGTCGTCGCTGTTGGACTGCAGGGGCTCCCGCTGCTTCTTGCGGTAGCCGTTGATGAAGGTGTTGGTCAGGATGCGGTAGAGCCACGCCTTGAGGTTCGTGCCGTCCTGGTACTGGTGGAACGCCGCGAACGCGCGCACGAAGGTCTCCTGCAGGAGGTCCTCGGCGTCGGCGGGGTTGCGGGTCATCCGCAGCGCGGCGGCGTAGAGCTGGTCGAGGTAGGGCAGGGCGTCGCGCTCGAACCGCGCGGTGCGCTCCTCGTCGGTCTCGACGGGCTGGCTCGGCGCCTGGGGGGTGTCGCTCGTGTCGGGGTCCATCACGGTCGAGCGTAGTGGCAGGGACGCTCCCCCGACCTGCTCGGGCAGGTCGAGCGGTGTGGTGGATCGGACGAGCACGCGGTCCCCTCTCGCAGGCGGTCGGTCGATCCCGTCAACGCCGCGACCGCGCCGGTCATTCCCCGCGGGCGAGAGCCACCGCGCGCAGGGCCGCCTCGAGGAGCACCGGTGCGGGGTCGACGGCCTTCGTGCGCAGCGAGTGGTCGGCACCGGGTACGGCGACCACCTCGCCGCCGCGCACCCGTCGCAGCACGTCGCGCAGCTCGGCGGCGGTGCCGAACGTGTCGCGCTCGCCCTGGGCCACCACGGTGGGAAGCCCGAGCAGCGACGGGGCGAGCAGCTCGGGCCGGCGCTTGTCCAGCGCCTGCGCGTGCTTCGCGGCGTCGGCCCTCGACGCGGGGGGCACGAGCGGGAAGGCCAGGAGCAGGACGCCGGCGGCGCCGACGTCGCCGGCCGTGCGGCACGCGACCCGGGCGCCGGCGCTGCGCCCGCCGACGACCAGCGGCAGCCGTGCCGACGCGCCGACGAGCGGCCGCAGGACGTCGAGGACGGCGATCCAGGCGCGGTCGAGCGACGGCGGCGCGGTCGCCACCTTGCGTCCCGCCAACACCCACGGCTGGTCGACGAGCGCGACGGACACCCGGTGGGCAGGCAGGTCGCGCGCCAGTCCGAGCAGGACGTCGGTGTCGGAGCAGCGACCGGCCCCGTGGCCGAGCACCACGAGGGCGCGCGGCCGCGACCCCCGCACGTGGTGCACGCGGGCGTCGCCCACCGGGGTGGGCACGACCACCGAGTCCATGCCGTCCTCCGTCAGAAGAGCGCGTCGTCGGGCTCGGCGGCCAGCGGCTCGAGCAGCTCGGGGCCGTTGTTGCGCACGGCGTTGACCGCCGTCGAGACCGGGTAGGCGTCGAGGCGGCCTGGCGCAGCCGGCACCAGCAGCGACGTCAGGTCGCCGGTGGTGCCGTCGAGCGCCGGGTCGAGCCACTGCGACCAGCGGTCGCGCTCGACGAAGAGCGGCATGCGGTCGTGGATCATGCCGACGGCGTCCTCGGCCGTCGTCGTCAGCACGGTCGTCGTCATCAGCCAGGCGTCGGCGTCGCCGTCCTCCTTGGCCGGGTCGCGCCACAGCTCGTAGAGGCCGGCCATCGCGAGGACGCCGCCGTCGGCCGGGTGGATGAAGAAGGGCTGCTTCAACGGCTTGCCGCTCTTGGACCTCGGCCCGTCCTGCGGTGTGTACCACTCGTAGTAGCCGTCGGCGGGGAGCAGGCACCGGCGCTTGGCGAAGGCCCGCTTGTACGCCGGCTTCTCGGCCACGGTCTCCATGCGCGCGTTGATCATCCGCGACCCGATGGAGGCGTCCTTGGCCCACGACGGCACCAGGCCCCAGCGCACGACAGCCAGCTCGCGCCGCGGGGGCGCCGCCTTGTCCTCGCGCGGGGCGCGGTCCATCACGGCGTAGACCTTCTTGGTGGGGGCCACGTTGTAGTCGGGCTCGAGCACCTCCTCGGGCCGGGCCACCACCTCGAACTCCTCGACGAGGTCGTCGGGGTTGCTGCTCGCCGCGTACCTGCCGCACATGGGGCCATCCTCCCCCGCGGCCACCGACAGCGGGACTCCTACGCCGCGCGACGCGCCTGCTCCCTCTCGCCGGGGAGACGATGCGCCCCCCGAGTGCCACCATGGAGGTGTCACCCCAGGAGGTGAGGACGATGCCGTCTGGATGGATGCCTGACGCCCGTCACGACACCCGCACCGCGTTCCTGTTCGTCACCGGCTCCGAGCGCCCGGAGCCCCCGGTCCGTGCGACCCGCCGCACGCCCGCCCCTCGCACGCACGTCCGCCGGACGGCCCACCGCACGTCCCGGCACCCGCACGCGATCGCCCGCGGCTGACCGCACCCGCCTTCCCGCGCCCGGCGCGAGGAGGTCTTCTCGGCACCACGCGCAGCGAGGACCTGCCATGAGACCCACGCGGCTGCTCGCGTTCCGCGAGCACTACGACTGCTCGCACGGCCACAGCGTCGACGTCTGGATCCGGCCGCGCGCCCCCGGGGCGGCGGTCGACCCTCTCCGCCGCTGCCCCACGTGCGACACCCTGTTCGTCGTCACCCGCGAGGTCCCGCACCCGACGCCGGCCCGACCCGCCCTCGAGCGCGACGACGACACCTGCCCGAACTGCCGGACGCCGTTCCGGCAGAGCCATGCCTACCCGCTGATCCCGCGCTGCCCGGAGTGCGCGGACCGGATCAGCGCCTGGCTCGCCGGCGGCCCGGACCTGCCGGCGTCGGCCGCGAGCGTGCTGCGCTGCTGGGCGGTGAGCCCGTCGGTGGTCGACCTGCGCGAGCACGCCGTCGCGCCGGTCCCGGTGAGCCGCACCCGCGCGGAGGAGCTCGAGGTCAGGGCCTGAGGAGAGCGCCGCGACGACGGCGCGGGGACCTCGGCGTCAGGGGACGTCGAGGACGGCGACGGCGTCCTCGTGCAGGCTGCCGAGCCAGAGCCGGCCGTCGTGCTCCCGCACGCCGGTGACCATGTGGAACCGACCGGTGTCGGCGGGGTCGGTGACGGCGACGTCGTGCACGAGGTGCGCGTCGTCGTCGTAGGCCTGCACGCGGATCGTGCGCTTCGGCGCCGGCTGCATCGACTCGGGGAGCCGCAGCGTCGCGCGGCGCGTCCAGGCCGGGCTGCGCTGGAGGAGCTCGACCAGCGGGTCGGGCGGGCTCGCCAGCGCCACCCAGACCAGCCCGTCGGAGCCGCGCGCGATGTTGTCGGGGAAGCCGGGCAGGTCGTCGACGAACACCTCGGCCTCGCCGTCACGCGGCCCGCCCACGAAGACGCGCTGCAGCCGCCGCACCGACGTCTCCGCGACCACCACCGACGAGCCGTCCCCGGAGATCGCGACGCCGTTGGCGAACTCGAGCCCCTCGAGCAGGACCGACGCGGTGCCGTCCGGCGCCCGTCGGACCAGCCGGCCGGTGCCGCTGAGGTCGAGGACCTCGGCCTTCCACTCGTCGACGGGGTGGATCGCGGAGGAGTCGGACGCGTAGACGGTGCCGTCGTCGGCCACCGCGGCGTTGTTGCAGAAGACGAAGGGCCTCCCGTCGACCTCGGTGAGCAGCGTCTCGGCGGTGCCCTCGACCGGGTCGACCGCGAGCAGGCCCTGGTAGGCCTCGCACACCAGCACCCGGCCGTCCGGCAACCACTCCAGCCCCAGCGGGCGGCCCCCGACGTCGGCGACGTGGACGACCTCGCGCCCGTCGTGGCGGACCCGGTGCAGGCTGCCGTCGGCCGTCCCGGTCAGCACCCAGCCCTCGAGCGGCCCGGACGGCACCACGAGCACGTCCTCGCATCCGAACGCGCCGACGTCGACCACCTGCAGCACCACCGTGCCGACCTCCTCGAGCGTCGGAGCGCAGCCCCGTCCCGGGCACGGTAACCGCCGGACCGGGCGGCGTGCGCCGGAACGCCGAGGAGGTCACGAGCCCGCTCCACTACGCTCGCACCCGTGGCAGACGACCATCCCTGGCCGGCACCCGTCGCCGTCGCGCCCGTTCGCGCGGTCGTGGAGGTGCCGGGGTCCAAGTCGCTGACCAACCGCGCCCTGCTCCTCGCCGCCCTCTCCGACGGGCCGTCCACGGTGAGCGGCGCGCTGCGGGCGCGCGACACCCTCCTCATGGGGCGCGCCCTCGCCTCGCTCGGCACCTCCGTCGAGGGCCTGGACCATGACGGCCCGGTGCGCGTCGTGCCGTCGGCGCTGCACGGCCCGGCCCACGTCGACTGCGGCTTGGCCGGCACGGTGATGCGCTTCGTGCCGCCGGTCGCCGGGCTCGCCGACGGCGACATCCGCTTCGACGGCGACCCCCGTGCCCGCGTGCGCCCGATGGACGTCGTCATCGGCTCACTCGAGCAGCTCGGCGTCGAGGTCGACGACGACGGCCGCGGCACGCTCCCCTTCCCCGTCAAGGGATCCGGCGCGGTGCGCGGCGGCGTGGTCGAGGTCGACGCGGCCGAGGTGGACTCCGTGCTGCACGGCGCTCGCGTGGTCTCGGCGTACGCCGGACCCTCCCCGGTCGGCGTCGTCGCCCCCGACGGCCGCATCCTCTCCCTGGCCGAGCCGACCGACGGCCACCTCGTCCCCCTCGTCGTCTTCTCCTGACGGCGCCGACGTCACTGCCCGAACGCGCGGTTTCCGCGACGTCACTGCCCGAATGCGCGGATTCCCGGCCGGTTCCCGTGCATTCGGGCAGTGACGTGGGCCGCCGTCGTGGATGCCGGGCCGGGGGACGTCGCGGGTCGGGCGCCGGAGCGGACGCCGCGTTGGGCAGACTGTGCCCGTGCAGCGATGGCAGGGGCTCGAGGACGTACCGGCGGACCAGCCGCCGTCGGTGGTGGCGATCGGCGTGTTCGACGGCGTCCACTACGGGCACCGCACCGTCGTCGGCAAGGCGGTCGAGCTCGCGCACCAGCACGGGGCGCCCACCGTCGTCATCACCTTCGACCCGCATCCCGACGAGGTCGTGCGGCC
>JBGAJT010000009.1:0-23842 GCA_044224785.1 Candidatus Nanopelagicales bacterium
CCCGCAGAAGGACGTCCCGATCGCCATCAGCCGCGGCATCGTCGCGTCGATCCTGCTCTACGGCCTGCCGGTCCTCGCGATCGTCTTCGTGCTGCCGCCCGCCGACATCGCGGGCAACGGCGTCTCGGCGTTCCTCGACGCGGTCGACACCACCTTCAAGGTCTGGGGCGGCGCCGAGCCCGTCATGATCAGGATCGCCGCGATCATGTTCATCCTCGCCGTGGTCTCGAGCGCCTCGGCGTGGCTCATGGGTTCCGACCGCAACCAGGCCATCGCCGCGGTCGACGGCACCGGGCCCCGCTGGTTCGGCTACTTCTCGAACCGCTACGGCACGCCCATCACGGTCAACCTCGTGTCCGGCATCATCTCGACGCTGGTCTTCGTGGTGGCCTACTTCATCGGCCAGGGCGACGCCGCCACGGCGTTCAACGTGACCATCGGCGTCGTGCTCATCTTCACGACCCTGAGCTACATCCTGATCTTCCCGACCGTCATCAAGCTGCGGAAGTCGCACCCGCACGCGCCGCGCCCCTACCGGGTCCCCGGTGGCATGGCGGGCGTGTGGGTCGCGGGCATCCTGACGACCGGCTTCGCCGTGCTCGCCACGATCGCCGGCATCTTCCCGGGCATCCTCACCAACGGGATGCTCCTCGACGACAGCGCGCTGCCCGAGGGCGTCAGTCGCGTGTACTACACGACCCTCGCGCTCGGCGCGATCGTCCTCACGGCGATCGTCGGCGTGTGGTTCTACTGGCTGGGCCGCAAGACCCGGTCCAACCTCGTCGTCGACCCCGAGGTCCCGACCGAGTTCGCCGACCAGACGGCCGGCCTGCACGACTACTCGCAGGACTGATCCGCCAGCACGAAGCACGCAGCGCGACGAAGGCGCCTCTCCCCGGCCGGGGGGAGGCGCCTTCGTACGTCGGGGCGGCGGCAGGTCAGTACCGGAACGCCCCGACCAGCCCCTCGAGGGAGGCGGCCATCTCGGAGAGCTGCGACGCGGCCTGCTGGGTCTCCGCGGCGCCCGAGGAGGTGTTCTGAGCAGCCTCGGTGACGCTGTCCATGACCTCGTTGATCGCGGCGGAGCCGGCGGCGACGTCGTTCATGCTGCGCGCGATCTCGTTGATCGCCGCGGTCTGCTCCTCGACCGCCGAGGCGATCTGGTGCTGGATCTCGTTGATCGACGCGATCGTGCCGCTGATCTGCTCGATGGCGGCGATGGCCTCGAGCGTCTCGTCGCTGACCGTGCTGATCTTCTCGGTGATCTCGGTGGTCGCCGACGCCGTGGCGCGAGCGAGGTCCTTCACCTCGCCGGCGACGACCGCGAAGCCCTTGCCGGCCTCGCCGGCGCGCGCCGACTCGATGGTGGCGTTGAGCGCCAGCAGGTTGGTCTGGTCGGCGACGCCCTTGATCTCCTTGATGACCGAGGCGATGTCGACCGAGCTGCGGCCCAGGCGCGCCATGATCTCGGTGGTGCGGTCGGCGACCTCGACGGCCTGGGTGGCCACGCGGGCGGCCTCCCACGCGCTGGCCGAGATCTGCGTGATGCTCGCGGTGAGCTCGTCGGCCGCGGAGGCCGCGCTCTGCACGTTCTGCGTCACCATGTCCGACTGCTGGGCGACGATCGAGGCCTGGCTCGACGTGGTGAGCGCGACGTCGGCCATGACGTTGCTCGTCGCGGTGAGCTGCTCGGCCGCGGCCGCCAGCATCTGCGCGTTGTCGCCGATCGCGGACACGCTGTGGCGCTGCGCGGCGGTGGACTGGTTGAGCGTCTGCGCGACGCGGCCGAGCTCGTCCTCGGCGTCGACGTCGGCCGTGACCGTGAGGTCGCCGTTCGAGATCGAGCTCAGGGTGTCCTCGATCGCGTCGAGCGGCCCGGTGATCGACCGGATGATCCGGATGACGACGAGGGTCGAGAGCGCGAGACCGATGGCGACGATGATGGCCAGGATCACGAACACCCGCTGCATGCTCGACTGGGACGACTCGTCGGCCGCCTGGACGGCCGCGGCGAGCTGCGTGTTGAGGGCCGTGTAGCCGTCGGAGAGGGCCGTCGACGCGTCGGCGTTCCCCACGGTCATCACGCGCGTCGCGCCGGTGAGGTCGCCGGCGTCGGCCAGCGTCTTCACCTTCGTGGTGAAGGCGTCGTACGCCGCCAGGCCCGTGACGATCTTGTCGGCCGCGGCCTTCAGCTCGGGCGCGGCCTCGGGGCCGGTGAGCGGCGCGAGGGCCGACACGGCGAGCTTGCGGTTCTCCTCGACGACCGCCCAGGTGTCGGTCATCAGCTTGGCCTGCGCCGGGTCCTTGAGCTGGGCGAGCGCGATGAACATGTTCGAGGCGTCGTCGTAGTTGAGCCACGCCTGGTACGACGAGTTCGACGCGGTCTGCTCGGCGAACGCGGTGGTGAGCTCGGTCGTGTTCTGACGGGCGCTCGTCAGTCCGTAGACGGCGACCAGCATGGCGATCATCGCCATGCCCATGACGGTGGCGACGAGCTTGATCAGGCGGTTGCGCACGCCCTTGCGGCGGCTGGCCTGCGCGGCGGGCGCGGCGGGCGCGACGGCGGTTTCGGACACGGGGCCGGGCTCCTTCGGGTGGGCGGACGATCTCCGAGCACCCATCGGCCGCTGGACCGACGTCCTGAGGACTTCTCCCCGCCGGCCCCGTGGAGCCCCTACGTGAGGGACTCCACGGCGTAGACGGCCATGGCGTCGCGCACGTACTCGGCCAGGCCCGGACGGATCTCGTCGTAGCGCTTCTTGAAGTCCGGGTGGTCGACGTAGAGGTCGCCGAGCCCGGCGAAGGCCTCCGCCGACGGCGTCCAGAACTGGTCGACCCAGGCGTAGTGCTTGGCCGTGACCGCCTGGGTGCGCGGGTCGTCGGCCGGGACGCCCTCGTCGAGGAGCGCGGCGTACTCGGCGTCGCGCTCGGCGAGGTCGGCCTGCACCTGCGCGGCCTGGTCCTTGCTCATCCGCCCGACCCGGCGCCAGGACTCGTCGATCTGGTCCTGCGCCTGCGGTCCGTAGCGGTCGACCAGGTCGGCCTCGTACTGCTTCTGCTTCTCGGGGTCGAACCCGTCGAAGAGCTCTGCGGGGTCCACGGGGGCCCCTCCTTCCTTCTCGGCGATGGCCCGGCCGACGGCGTCGGCGAGGCGGGTGAGCCGGTCGCGCTCGGCCAGCAGCGCCGCGCGGTGCTCGCGCAGGACGCCGGCCCGGTCGACCGTGCCGTCGAGGAGCCGTCCGATCGAGTCGAGCGGCAGCCCGAGCTCGCGCAGGACGAGCACCTCCTGGAGGCGGAGGAGCTCCTCGCGGCCGTAGTAGCGGTAGCCGTTGCTCCCGACGTACGCCGGCGGCACCAGCCCGAGGTCGTCGTAGTGCCGCAGCGTGCGCGACGACACCCCGGCCAGCCTGGCCACCTCGACGATGGACCAACTGGTGTCCTCCTGCGTGCTCATGACGACGACGGTAGAGGTTGACGCTGCGTCAACGTCAAGCCCGGAACTCCGACGTCGGTTGTCGGAGGTTCCCGGGACCCTCGGGGCATGGCTGACCTGCTTCCTCTCGTCCTCGGTCTGGTCCTCGGTCTCGTGCTCGGCGGGGCCGGCGTGCTCCTCGTCGTCCGCAGCACGCGGCCGGCCCCGGCCCCCTCCCTGGCCACCGAGCGCGCCGCGGTCGACGCGATGGTGCGCCCGCTGCAGGACACGCTGGCCCGCGTCTCCGACGACCTCGCCCGCGCCGAGCGCGAGCGCGCCGCCGCGCAGGCCGCGCTCACCGAGCAG
Source organism: Candidatus Nanopelagicales bacterium (assembly GCA_044224785.1). Taxonomy (GTDB): domain Bacteria; phylum Actinomycetota; class Actinomycetes; order S36-B12; family CAIYMF01; genus Longivirga. The sequence goes on from JBGAJT010000009.1 coordinate 3,779, forward strand.
GTGCGGCAGACCGCCCTGGGCACTGACGCCCTGCGCGACCAGACCGGCCGCCTCGTCACTGCCCTGCGACGTTCCGAGGTCCGGGGGCGGTGGGGCGAGGTGACGCTGCGCCGGCTCGTCGAGTCCGCCGGGATGCTGCCCCACGTCCACTTCGAGGAGCAGGACAGCACCCGCGACGACGACGGCGAGCTGCTGCGCCCCGACCTCGTCGTCGACCTGTCCGACGGGCGGCAGGTCGTGGTCGACGCGAAGGTGCCGCTCTCGTCCTACCTCGACGCCGCGGAGGCGGCCGACGACGCGACCACGCGCCTGCTGCTCGCCCGGCACGCCAGCGAGGTCGTGGCGCACGTCGACCGGCTCGCGTCCAAGGAGTACTGGCGCCGCTACGGGTCGCCGGAGTTCGTCGTGCTGTTCCTGCCGGCGGAGTCGTTCCTGTCCAGCGCGCTGGAGGTGCGGCCCGACCTGCTCGAGCACGCCTTCGCGCGCGACGTCGTCATCGCGACCCCCACCACGCTGCTGGCGCTGCTGCGCACCGTCGCCCACACCTGGCGGCAGGAGGCGGCCACCCGCAACGTGCGCGAGGTGCAGCGGCTGGCCCGCGACCTGCACGGCCGGCTGGCCACCCTGGGCGGTCACCTGGCGCGGCTCGGCTCGGCCCTCGACGGCGCCGTCGGCAGCTACAACGCCACGGTCGGGTCGCTGGAGTCGCGCGTGCTGGTCACCGCCCGCTCGATGGCCTCGCTCGGCGTCGTCGACGAGGCCGCGGGCGAGGATGCCGGGCTCCCCGGTCCCCGTCTCGTGACGTCGAGCACCCGTCCGCTCACCGCGCCGGAGCTCGTCGCCGGTGCCGAGAGCGGGCTCGCCACGCTCGCCACGGACCTCCCGCGTGCGGGAGCGGGGGCCTGAGTCACGTACGGTGGGGCACCGTGAGCGACGATCACGGCCGCGGAGCCCCCTCCTTCGGGGACCTCTTCGACGACCCCGAGGCACCGGCCGCGCCCGAGGGCCCCCGACCGACCGCCGCCGACGCGCCCGTCGCCGCGCCGCCCGCCGGCTCACCCGTCGCCGCCGCTCCCCGCGAGGACCTCGCCGACGACCACGACCTCGAGCACGGGTCCGACGAGGCCGCCCACCAGGTCGCGGGCTTCGAGCACGTCGACGACGACGCCGAGGCGCCGGCCGACGACCTCGTCGAGGGCCACGACCTCGAGCACGGCTCCGACGAGGCGGCCCACCAGGTCGCCGGCTTCGAGCACGCAGACGACACCACCGACGGCTCGAGCACCGACGACGACCACGCGGCTCCGGTCGCCGCCGCGGCGGCCGCCGCCGGCGCGGTCTCCGTCGCCGCCGCCTCCTGGGACGGCACCCCCGACGCCATCTCCTCCGCGCCCGCGGGCCGCGTCGACACCGGGCGGCTCTACCGCTCGGCCGGCGCCGAGGGCCCCGCGACGCTGGACGCGATCCCCGCCCTGGACCCCGAGCGCCTCGCAGCGATCGAGGCGTCGCGCCCCGTTCCGCCGCCGGCCGCAGCCGCAGCGCCCGCCAAGGGCGGCTCGGTCGGGCTCACGTACTCGGGCGTCATGGTCGTCGTGATCGCGGCGACCGTGCTGGTCGCCTTCCTCGAGGCGGTCGTGCGCAAGGAGATCGGCTGGCTCACCGGAGTCGCCCTGCTGGTCTCGACCGTCTACGCCGCGGTCTTCGTGCGCCGCGCCGACATCTGGGCCGCCGTCGTCGCCCCGCCGCTCGCGTTCCTCGTGGCGACCCTCACCGCAGGCCAGCTGACCCTGGGTGCGACGGGCTCGCTGCTCGAGCGCGAGGGCTTCATGGTCTTCAAGAGCCTGGCCGTCAACGCGCCCTGGATCCTGGCCTCGACCGTCGTGGCGCTGGTGATCGTCCTGGTCCGCCGACGTCGCGGCGGCAGCCCCAGCGCAAGCCCCGGCAGCAGCACCGGCGGCGCGGCCGACCCGGCCGGACCTGCTGCGGCCTAGGCCTTCTCGGCGGCCTTGAGGTCGCGGCGCAGCTCCGGCGGCAGCGCGAACACCAGCCGCTCCTCCGCCGAGTGCACGGACTCGACGTCGCCCCAGCCCCGCGAGGCCAGCCACGCGAGCACGCCGTCGACCAGAACCTCGGGAACGGAGGCGCCGCTGGTGACCCCGACGGTGCCGACGCCCTCGAACCAGCCCTCCTGCAGCTCGTCCGCGGTGTCGACGCGGTACGCCGCACCCGCTCCCGCCTCGAGCCCGACCTCCACGAGGCGGACCGAGTTCGACGAGTTGCCGCTGCCGACGACGACGAGCACGTCGCAGCGCGGCGCGATGTCCTTCACGGCCAGCTGTCGGTTCTGCGTCGCGTAGCAGATGTCGTCGCTCGGCGGGTCGACCAGCATCGGCAGCCGGGCGCGCAGCCGGTCGACCGTCTCGATCGTCTCGTCGACCGAGAGCGTGGTCTGCGACAGCCAGATGACCTTGTCGTCGTCGCCGACCTCGATGTCGTCGGCGTGGCTCGGACCGTCGACCAGGGTGATCGCCTCGGGCGCCTCGCCCATCGTGCCGACGACCTCCTCGTGGCCCTCGTGGCCGATGAGCAGGATCTTGTAGCCCTCGTGGGCGAACCGCTTGGCCTCGACGTGCACCTTCGAGACGAGCGGGCAGGTGGCGTCGATCGCCCGCAGCGAGCGCGCGGCCGCCTCCTCGTGCACCGACGGCGCGACGCCGTGGGCGCTGAACACCACGACCGAGCCCTCGGGAACCTCGTCGGTCTCCTCGACGAAGATCGCCCCGCGCGCCTGCAGCGTGGCCACGACGTGCTTGTTGTGGACGATCTCCTTGCGCACGTAGACCGGCGGGCCGTAGAGGTCGAGCGCCTTCTCCACCGTCACCACCGCACGGTCGACGCCGGCGCAGTAGCCGCGCGGGGACGCGAGGAGGACCTTCTTGGCCGGGCTCGGGGAGTCGCTCACCCGTCCATCGTAGGTGGGTACGCCGGACCCGGCCTCCCGCCGTCGCGCCCACGGGCGGCGGACCGGTCGGCCCCGCGCCGTAGGCTGCCCGCCATGGCCCTCCAGACCTCGCCGGAGAGCCCCGCCGCGGTCCGCACCATCGCCAAGGCCGTGGGCGACTGGATCGACCGCCTCGGCTCGGTGTGGGTCGAGGGGCAGGTGGCGCAGCTCACGCGGCGCCCCGGCGCCGGTTCGGTGTGGCTCACCCTGCGCGACACCGAGGCCGACATGTCGCTGTCGGTCAGCTGCCACCCGCGCGCGGTCGAGGCCTGCGTCCCGCCGCTGGCGGAGGGCCAGCGCGTCGTCGTCCACGTGCAGCCCGAGTACTACGCCGTCCGCGGCACGCTCTCGTTCCGCGCCGACCAGATCCGGCCGGTGGGCATCGGCGAGCTGCTCGCGCAGCTCGAGGCGCGCAAGAACCTGCTGGCCGCCGAGGGGCTCTTCGACCCGGCGCGCAAGAAGCCGCTGCCGTTCCTGCCGCGGGCCGTCGGCCTGGTGTGCGGGCGTGGGAGCGACGCCGAGCGCGACGTCGTCGAGAACGCCCGACGCCGCTGGCCCGGCGTCGTGTTCGAGGTCCGCGAGGTCGCGGTCCAGGGAGTGCGCGCGGTCAGCGAGGTGACCGCGGCGGTGCGCGAGCTCGATGCGCTCGCCGGCGTCGACGTCATCGTCGTCACCCGCGGCGGCGGGTCGGTCGAGGACCTGCTGCCGTTCTCCGACGAGGGGCTGGTGCGCGCGGTCGCCGCGGCGGCGACGCCGGTCGTCTCGGCGATCGGGCACGAGAAGGACTCGCCGCTGCTCGACCTCGTCGCCGACGTCCGCGCCTCCACCCCCACCGACGCCGCGCGCAAGGTCGTGCCCGACATGGCCGAGCAGCTGCGCCTCGTCGCCGACCTGCGGTCGCGTGCCGAGCGCGCGGTGCGCGTGCGCCTCGACCAGGCCCAGACCTGGCTCGAGCAGGCTCGCCACCGCCCGGTGCTCGCCGACCCCGGCGTCCTGGTCTCGGTGCGCGCCGACGACGTGGCGGCCCTGCTCGACCGGTCGCGCCGCAGCCTCGACCACCGGCTGGTGCGCGCGGCCGACGACGTCGAGCACGTGCGCGCCCGGGTGCGCGCCCTCTCCCCCGCAGCCACCCTCGAACGCGGCTACGCCGTCGTGCAGACCGACGACGGTGCGGTGGTCCGCGACGCCGACGCCGTCCCCGACGGTGCGCTGCTGCGGGTGCGCGTGGCCGAGGGGGAGCTGCACGCCCGCCGCGAGTAGCTCAGGCCCGGTGCCGCCGGCGCATCAGGGGAGTCTCGGCGACGGCGAAGCCCAACGACTCGTAGAGCGGCCCGCCCTCGGGCGAGGCGGTGAGGTCGATGCGGGCTACGCCGAGGGCGTCGATGCGCTCCACCATCCGGCTCACCACCGCGCGCGCCAGCCCTCGACGACGCATCGGCTCCTCCGTGGCGACGCTGAAGATCCACGCACGGGAGCCGTCGTCGTCGGGTCCCGGGAGCTGCTGCCAGACGCGGGCCAGCGCGCCGCTCGCGACCTCGCCGTCGACCTCCGCGAGCACGCCGATCATCGAGCCGGACTCCAGCTGGCGGCGCAGCTCCTCGGTCGCAGGCTCCTGCCAGGTGCTGCTCGGCTGCTCGACCCAGGTGGACAGGATCATGACCTCGCGGATGCGGACCAGGGGCCTCGCGTCGTCCGGAGTCGCGTCCCGCACGGTCGTCGTCACACCCCTGACCCTAGGCTTCGGCCCATGACGCAGGCAGCCGGGAATCCGTCGTTCGAGCAGGCGCGCGACGAGCTCGCCGACGTCGTACGCCGTCTCGAGGCCGGCGGCGCCACGCTCGAGGAGTCGCTCGCGCTCTGGGAGCGCGGCGAGGAGCTCGCGAAGATCTGCCAGACCTGGCTCGACGACGCGCGCGCCCGGCTCGACGCCGCCCGCGGCGTCACGGCCGACGACCAGTAGCAGAGCTCAGCCGGCGCGGAGCTTCGAGGCGAACTCCTCGAGCTGCTCGAACGGTCCGGTGCCCACGACCACGTACGTCGAGCCGTCTGCCGCGCGCACGAGACCGCGGTGGTCCTGCTCGTCGTTCTCGTACGTCGTCCACGTGGTGCCGGCGACGTCGACCGTGCCCTTCTCGCGCCCCTTGACCGTCGCGTCGAAGACGAACGACGTCGCCTTGGTCGCCGACTGCTCGAGGCCGACGTAGGTCGACGTCGGCGAGAGGTAGCCGAGGTGGACGACGTCCTGGCCGTCGGCAGCCTGCTCGATGCGGGCGCTCGTGCACTTCCAGTCGGCGGACAGGCCGACCGGCGCGAGCACCGGCCACGGCTCGGCCTTGCGGGCGCCCTCGATCACGGGCGCGGGATCGACGGTGCGGACCTGCCCGGTGTCGCCCTGCGGGCGGGACGGGAGCCAGAACAGCAGCACGACGCCGAGGACGACGAGCATCGAGAGCGCCATGTCGCGCGCGGTCTGGCGCAGCCGGCGGCGGGCTCGCTCCTCGCGCTCCGCGGCGATCTGCGCAGGATCCTCGTGCGGGACCTCGGGAGCGACCGGCTCGGCAGCCGCGGTCTCGACAGGGGCGGTCTCGGCCACGGGCACGGCGCCGGGGTCGGTCGACGTCGGCTGCTCGGGGTCGGGATCCACGCCCCCATTGTGGGCGACGCCGGACGACGCCGCGCCGCCGGGCGCCGGGGGCCGGCGTCAGTGCCGGGCGCGGGTGGTCTCGACGACCACGTTCGTCGACTTCACGGTCGCGACGGCGAGCACGCCGGGCTCGAGCCCGAGCTCGTCGGCGGCCTCGCGGCTCATCAGGCTGACCAGGCGGAACGGACCTGCCTGGATCTCGACCTGCGCCATGACGCCGTCGCGCAGCACGCGCGTGACCAGTCCGGGCATCCGGTTGCGGGCCGACGAGAGCGCCACGCCCTCGACCTCGGGGGCGTTCGCGTGCTCACGGGCGAACTCGGCGAGGTCGGAGCCCTTCACCATCCAGCGGCCGCCGCCGTCGCGCACCGCCGAGAGCCGGCCGGCGTCGATCCAGCGTCGGACGGTGTCGTCGCTCACCCCGAGGAGGGCGGCGGCCTCGGTGACCCGGAACTGCGTCATGGGGGGACGTTATCCGGTGCGGATGCGTGACGGGTCCCGTACGGCGGACCCGCACGCCGACCGGCCGCCCGACGACCCGGCCGAGGTCGATACGCTCGGCCCAGACCTCGACGAGCCCGGGAGCGTGCCGCATGACCCCCACCGACGTGCCGAGCCCGGAGATCCCCGACCGCAACCTCGCCCTCGAGCTGGTGCGCGTCACCGAGGCCGCCGCGATGGCCGCCGCCCGCTGGGTCGGCTTCGGCGACAAGAACGGCGCCGACGGCGCGGCCGTCAACGCGATGCGCGCGCTCGTGCAGTCGGTGTCGATGCAGGGCGTCGTGGTGATCGGCGAGGGCGAGAAGGACGACGCCCCGATGCTGTTCAACGGCGAGGCCGTGGGCGACGGCACCGGCCCCGAGGTCGACGTCGCGGTCGACCCGATCGACGGCACCACGCTGTGCGCGAAGGGCATGCCCAACGCGATCGCGGTGCTCGCGGTGTCGGAGCGGCACACGATGTACGACCCGTCGGCCGTGTTCTACATGGAGAAGCTGGTCACCGGTCCGGCCGCTGCCGACGTCGTCGACATCGAGGCACCGGTCGCCGACAACCTGAAGAAGATCGCGAAGGCGAAGTCGGAGGGCGTCGAGGACCTCACCGTGGTGATCCTCGACCGGCCGCGCCACGAGGGCATCGTCCGCGAGGTCCGCGAGGCCGGTGCGCGCATCAAGTTCATCTCCGACGGCGACGTCGCCGGCGCGATCATGGCGGCGCGCGACGGCACCGGCATCGACCTGCTGCTCGGCGTCGGCGGCACCCCCGAGGGCGTCATCACCGCGTGCGCGATGAAGTGCATGGGCGGCGTCATCCAGGGCAAGCTCTGGCCCAAGGACGCCGAGGAGCGCCAGCGCGCGATCGACGCCGGCCACGACCTGTCGCGCGTGCTGCTCACCGACGACCTGGTCACCGGCGACAACGTGTTCTTCGTGGCCACCGGCATCACCGACGGCGAGCTCATGGACGGCGTCCGGTTCAAGGGCGGCAACCCGACCACGCACTCGATCGTCATGCGCAGCAAGAGCGGCACGATCCGCGAGATCAAGAGCGAGCACGCGCTGGGCAAGCTGCGCCGCTACGCGACCGTGGACTTCGACGCCCACTGAGCGCCGCCGCGGCTACTGCCCGAGCTGCTTGTTCTTCTTGCGCTTGGGCCGCTCGACGTTGAGCCCGCCCATCATCGCCACGCCCTTGAACACGATCGTCGGCGAGCCCGGCGGCGGGGTGTCGGACGGTCCGGTCGAGCCGCCCATGATGCCGAAGACGTCGATGCGCACGTCGATGCCCTCGGGCACCTTCACGTCGACGCCGCCCATCAGAGCGAACACCGTGATCTCGGTGGTCTGCGACGTGAGGATCGCGTCGGTGAAGTCGTAGACGACGCCGCCCATGATGGCCACCGCGGTCGACGACTCCGGGACGACCCAGCGGCCCTTGCGCTCGACGCCGCTCATCACCGCGACCGCGTGGCCCACGGCCTGTCCGGCGCGCGACGGGTCGACCATCACGACACCACCCTCGGACTGCGCGGGGAGGGCGGGGCCGGTGACGGCCACGACCTGACCGGCACCCGGGATGGGGAGGGCGCCCGGCGGCACCGGGAGGTCCTGCAGCAGCGGGACGAGGTCGGCGTACGTCGTGGCCTCGTAGGTCTTGGTCAGCCGCTCGTCGTGCTCGACGTGCGAGAGCCGGCCCTCGGCGTAGGCGTCGCGCAGCAGGCCGGCCACGCGTTCCCGGTCGGCGTCGGACGCGCGCAGGCGCAGCGCGTCGGCGATCGGGTCGGGGACGGGCTCGGTCACGGGTCGAGGCTATCCCGGTGGAGGCCCCGTCTAGCGTGGGGGACGTGACCTCTCCCCCACCGGCCCTCGTCCTCTCCGGCGTGGTCAAGCAGTTCGAGGAGGTCCGCGCCGTCGACGGTCTCGACCTCGAGGTGCCGGCCGGCATCTGCATGGGGCTGCTCGGCCCCAACGGCGCGGGCAAGTCGACGACGATGCGGATGCTCACCGGTCAGGCCATCCCGACCGAGGGCACGATCGAGGTGCTCGGCTTCGAGGTGCCGCGGATGTCGAAGCAGGCGCGTGCCCTCATGGGCGTCGTGCCCCAGCGCGAGAACCTCGACGACGACCTCACGGTCCGGCAGAACGTCGAGCTCTGGGCCACGCTGCTGCGCGTCCCCCGCCGCTCGCGCGACGCCGCGGTCGACCGCGCGCTCGCCGCCGCGCAGCTCACCGAGCGCGCGGGCAGCCGCGCGGTCACGCTCTCGGGCGGGATGAAGCGGCGGCTGCTGATCGCCCGCGCGCTCGTGCACGAACCGCGCCTCGTCCTGCTCGACGAGCCGACGGTCGGCCTCGACCCGCAGGTGCGCGGCGACATCTGGACGCTGATCGACCGGCTGCGCAGCGAGGGCGTCACGATCCTCATGTCGACGCACTACATCGAGGAGGCCGAACGGCTCTGCGACGAGTGCGCGGTCGTGTCGCACGGCCGCGTCATCGCCCGGGGCACCCCGGCGGCCCTGGTGGCCGAGCACGCCGGCGTCGAGGCGCTCGAGGTCTACGGGCCGCCGCGGCGCCTCGAGGAGGTCGAGGCCCTCGTCGGACCGCACGGCTTCCGCACCCGGCGTACCGGGCCGTCGGTGTCGGTCCTGCGCGCCGAGGCGCTGCCGACGCCGGTGCTCGACGCGCTGCCCGACGGCGTACGACGACCGGCGAACCTCGAGGACGTGTTCGTGCTGCTCACCGGCGAGAGGCTGGAGGACTGATGGCCGCGACCACCACGGCGAGCCCGGACCGCGTGCGCGCAGTCGAGCGCAGCGCGTTCGCGGGCGTGCTCACCCGCGAGGCCACGATCTTCCGGCGGTTCTGGCGGTCGTCGGCGTTCGGCAGCGTCGTCGAGCCGACGATCAACCTGCTCGCGTTCGGCTTCGGCTTCGGCGCGCTCGTGTCGACCGTCGCCGGGCTGCCCTACATCCAGTTCATCGGCACCGGCATGGTCGCGCTGTCCGTGCTGTTCTCGTCGGTCTTCTCGGGCATGTACGACACCTACGTCAAGCGCCTCTACCAGCGCACCTACGACGGCATCCTCGCGACGCCGGTCGACGTGCACGAGCTGTTCCTCGCCGAGGCCACGTGGATCGCGCTGCGCTCCGGCGTCTTCGGCTGCGCGCCGCTCATCATCGCGATGGCGTTCGGGCTGCCGCCGTCGTGGGGGATGCTCGCCGTCCCGTTCATCGGCGTCCTCACCGGCTTCGGCTTCGCGCTCATGGGGATGTGGTTCTCGGCGATCGTCCCGAGCATCGACTCGTTCACCTATGTGCAGAGCGCGCTCGTCACGCCGCTGCTCCTCGTCTCGGGCATCTACTTCCCCATCACCGGCTTCCCGCAGTGGGTGCAGACCCTCGCCGAGGTGAACCCGCTCTACCACTGCGTGAACCTCGTGCGCGACGCCGTCTTCGGCTGGCAGTGGTCGGCGGTGACCGACGTGCTGGTGCTCGTGGTCTTCGCCGCGCTGATGGGTGTGCTCGCCGTGCGACGGCTGCGCCGGACGCTGATCGACTGATGCCGGTCCCCTCGTCCGTCCTCGCCGCGTGGGGTCTCGACGCACCTGTCGAGCCGCTCGAGGGCGGTCAGGGCACGAGCGTCCGCGTCGGAGCCCTCGTCCTCAAGCCGTACGCCGACGAGGACCACGTCGCCTGGTACGCCGGCCTCTGCGCGCGCACGGCGCCATCGAGCTCCTTCCGCCTCCCGGCGGTCGTCCCCGCGCGCGACGGCCGTCTCGTCGCCGACGGCTGGACCGCGACCACGTTCACGGACTGCCATCCGGTCCACGACGACGACACCGCTGCCGGCTCCTGGCTGCCCGTCCTCGCCGCCGGACGCGCGTTCCACGCCGCCGTCGCGAGCGAGCCGCCCCCTGCTCTCCTCGCCACCCGCACCGACCGCTGGGCGCACGCCGACCGCGTCGGCTGGGGCGAGGCCGAAGCGACCGACGTCGGCGACCGGTCGCACCCGCTGCTCGACGCCGCGCTCGCGCTCGTGGTCGACGAGGGCCTTGCGTCGCAGCTCATCCACGGCGACCTGTCCGGCAACGTCCTGCTCGGGCCGGGTCTCGTCCCCACCGTCATCGACGTCTCGCCGTACTGGCGCCCCGCGGCGTACGCCGACGCCGTCGTCGCCGTCGACGCGTTCCTGTGGTGGCGCACCGACCTCGAGATCCTGCAGCTCGCGCACCCGCCCGGACTCGGCGCGGCGTCGTGGCGCTCGCTGCTCGCGCGCGCCCTCGTGTTCCGCCTGCTGGCCTTCGACGAACCGCGCCGCGAGCCGGCCGACGTCGACGACCAGCTGCCGCGCTACGCCGAGCTCCTGACGCTCCTGGGTCCTGCGGCACCAGACTGATATCGCGCCGAACGCCGCTCCGGAGCAGCCGCGATCCGCGGCGTACCGGCGCAGCCGGCTGCTCCCCTCGGATCAGAAGGGTGGGTCGGTGGGCGTGTCGAACTCACGCGCGTCGTAGCCGCCGCGGCTGCGCGGTCTCCGATCGGGCGGTGATGGGTCGGAGGGCGAGGGCGGTGGATCCGGCAGGTCGCGTGGATCGGGCGGCGGACCGTCCATCGCTGCGACGTCGGCAGGATCGTGGAGGAACGGTCTCGGCTCGATCCGGATCCGTTGGCCGAAACCCGTGACCCACACCGCCGAGCCGTCGGATGCCGAGTCCTCGAGGTCGGCGAGGCGTGCGGTCTTGAGCTGGTGGTGGTGGACGCAGAGCCCGCCGCAGTTCGCCGCCGATGTATCGCCGTCGGGGAACGGCACGGCATGGTCCATCTCGAGGCGGGAGGCGGCTCGACGGGTGCATCCCGGAGCGCGGCAGAGGTCGCGGGCCAGGACGAGGTCGCGCAGCTTCGCCGGGAGGTACTGCTCGGTGCCGTAGTCGAGAAGATGCCCGGTGACGGGATCGGTGACGGCGCGACGCCAGGTGCGCGCGGCGTCGGCGTACTCACGGGCGACCGCGGCGGGGATCGGCTCGCCGTCGAGCAGGGCGCACCGGTCGGCCTCGCCGCGCAGGGTGTCGAGGGCCATGACGACGGTGAGCGTGACCTGCTGCTCGGCGCGGTCCCAGGTGAGCACGCCGTCGTCGCCGACGCGACCGAGCACGCGGGTCGCGAACGCGTCGGCCCGGCACGCGTCCATCGAGGCGTCGCCGTCGCCGGCGCGGACTGCCGCCGCACCGCCCGCCGCCTGGTGCGCCGCGCGGGCATCGGAGTCGATGGCCGTGAACATCGCGAACGCCGTCGGCTGATCGGTGACCACGCCGAGGTAGGCCATGCCGTCGTCGAGGGCGCGATAGGAGACGTAGCGATCGGCGCGGGCGCTGGCCCGCCGCTCCGCCGCGCGCTCGGCATCGAGATCGGCGACCGCCTTGCGGATCTCGGTGCGGAACTGCGCGGGCGTCTTGCGCTTGGCCTTGGGCAGCAGCCGCGCCTGCAGCGCCGCAAGGACGTCGGGATCCGTGACGTGGCGCGTGCCGGAGACGAGCTCGCGCACGTGCCACTCCGACACCTCGCCGCGGCCGAGCGCCTCGAGGAAGTCCGGGAAGTCGGTGTGCACGCCGCGCGCCACCGAGATCAGAGACGCCGCAGCACCCTCCCCGATCCGCAGCGCGAGCGCGACCTCCATCGCGAGGTGCCGGTCGGCGACCGAGTCGCCGCAGAACTCCGGCCCCACGATCGCGACGACCGCGCGCAGCTTCTGCGCCGCCTTGACGCCGTCGACGGCGTCGGACCGGCGCAGGAACGCGATCTGCGACTCACGGTCGAGCGACCACGGATCGATCGACGCGAGCATCGGCAGGTCCCACACCGAAGCCTCGCCGGCGTTCGCCAGCACATCCGCACCGGTCAGGCCCGGGGCGTCCCAGCCGACCAGGTCGGTGTCGACGGCGTAGACGGCGTCGACCGGATCCGGGCACCCCTCCCCGACGAGCAACCACCCGTCGTCCTCCGGCCACACCGAGACGGCGCAGGAGGGGCGAGAGCTGCTGGACATGACCTCAGTATCGCACGTCAGTTCTATTCAGGTCAAGGGTGATATCGCCGATTTCGCTTGCAGAACAACCACTTTCAGCGATCACGTCGTAGCCCGCAGTCATCGATCTCGACGAGCCGGCAGAGCGCCCTCACCCTGCCCGGCCTAGCACCACGACGGTCGTCGAGCCCTTCCCAGCACTCACGTACGAAGCCCATGACGACAACCGCGGCCCTCCGGACGGACCGAGCGCCACACGCCCACCCAGACCACGACCCCCCTCCGTCGTCGAGCCCTGCCACCACGCACGCGCCACGCCCCCCCCCCAGACCACGACCCCCTCCGTCGTCGAGCCCTTCCCACCCCGCCCGTGCCACGCCCCACCGTCACCGAGCCCTCCCCACGACGCAGGCGCGACAAGCCCGATCCCTCCGCACCACGACCACGACGGCTACGCCGATGTCGTGACGATCCCGCGCGCCTGTTCCGGCAACGCCGTCGCGTGGGTGACGCTGGAGGCGAGCACCGACGACGAGAGTGCCGACCTGGGAGGTGGATACCGCGTGGCGCACGAGGTGGAGCGCGCGGACAGCACGCGCATGGTGCAGCTCGGCCGCGGTGTCGTGCTGCTCGTCGTCGGCGGCGTCGTGGCCCTCGTCGCGCTCATCGCGTCGATCGCGAGCTTCACGCTCGGCAGCGACGACCCCTCGGTCCCGGTCGCCATCACCATCGGCTCGTGGGACACCCTGGTGCAGTTCGTCCGTCCCGCGTGGGACCTCATCCTCGCGGCACTCTTCGCGATGGTGTTCGTCGCCGCCGGCGCCCTCGCGTTCGAGGGCGCCGCGCTCATGCGCACCTTCCGCAACCCCGAGCGGCAGGCGCTGCAGTCGTCGCTGCCGCACTGGACGCGGCCCTCGCAGCGCGGTCGTCACCCGGTCCGCATCACGATCCTGGTGCCCGCGCACAACGAGGCCTCGTCCCTCCCCGTGACCCTCGCCGCGCTCGCCAAGCAGAGCCGCCAGCCCGACCGCGTCGTCGTGGTCGCGGACAACTGCACCGACTCCACCGTCGAGGTCGCGCGCAGCTTCGGGCACGAGGTCTTCGAGACGGTCGACAACACGCACAAGAAGGGCGGCGCCCTCAACCAGGCGCTCGCGACCTACCTGCCGGCGATGGGTCCCGACGACGCCGTCATGGTGATGGACGCCGACACCTCGCTCGGCCCGCTCTACCTCGAGACCGCGGCCGACCTGCTCGACGACGACCCCGACCTCGAGGCCGTCGGCGGCGTCTTCTTCGGCGAGCCCGGCCACGGCCTCATCGGGATCTTCCAGCGCAACGAGTACCGCCGGTACTCCCAGGAGATCTCCCGACGCCGCGGCCGGGTGTTCGTCCTCACCGGCACGGCGTCGGTCTTCCGCGCCTCGGCGCTCACGATGGTCGCCGCGGCCCGCGGCCGCTTCATCCCGGGCCGGGCCGGCGACGTCTACGACACCGCGGCGCTCACCGAGGACAACGAGATCACCATCGCGCTGAAGTCGTTGGGCGCGACGATGCTCTCGCCGGTCGACTGCAAGGTCGAGACCGAGCTGATGCCCGACTGGCGCCACCTGTGGCGGCAGCGGCTTCGGTGGCAGCGCGGTGCGCTCGAGAACATCGCGGCGTACGGCTTCACCACCGGCACGATGCGCTACTGGGGCCAGCAGCTCGGCATCGCCTACGGCACCGTCGCCCTGGTCTCGTACTTCCTCCTGATGACCATCACGCTGCTCGCGATCGACGAGTGGGTCTGGTTCCCGTTCTGGATCGCGGTCGGCCTGGTGTTCGCGGCGGAGCGCGTCCTGACCGTGTGGCGCGAGGGCTGGGCGGCACGGGGGCTCGCGGCGCTCATCCTCCCCGAGCTGCTCTACGACCTGTTCCTGCAGGCCGTCTTCGTCCGCGCGCTGGTCGACATCCTGCGCCGGCGCCGTCAGGGCTGGGGCCACGTCCGCCGCGACGAGGTGACCGCATGAACCTGCTCGCCGGGATCCTGCTGCCGTCGTCGGTGCTGAGCTCGCCGTGGTTCGCGACGCTCGTCGCGTTCGTCTCGCTCAACACCCTCATCTACGTCGGGCTCACCATCGCCAAGCTCACCCGCTGGCCGCGCCAGGTGCATCCGGCTCACGTCCGCGAGGCGCGCCGCAAGGCGGCGGAGCTCCCGGTCGTCGGCCGCGCTATCGACGACATCGCCTCCGACGGCCGCGACCGCTGAGGCCGAGGGACTAGTCCCGCTCCACCAGACGACCGGCCGTGCGCAGCTCGTCGAGCAGCCGGTCGTGGGGCAGCGCGGGCGAGCGGTGGCCGTCGCGCCCGACCATGTCCTGGTTGACGACGAGCGCGTTGAGCACCGCCTCCTCGACGCACTCGACGACCGCGGTGAAGAACGGGTCGATGTGCCCCCACGGCACGAACCGCAGCGTGTCGTAGTCGTCGTCGCCCGCAGCGGCCATCGGGATCTCGCTGCGCAGCGCGCCGGCGTTCGCGGTCGAGAACGCCAGGAAGATGTCGCCGCTGAAGTGCCCGCCTGCCGTGCCGGTGCGCGCCAGCCCGAGCGGCACGCGGCGCGCGAGCGCCTTGCACTGACCGGGAAGCAGCGGCGCGTCGGTCGCCACGATCACGATCACCGACCCGGCTCCCTCGACGCCGGCACGCGCGAGGTCGCGGCCGAACCACGACCCCTCCCCCATCGGGTTGTCGTCGGCGAGGGCCTCGCCGAGCGGCACCCCGGCCACCCGCAGCTCGGACCGCTCGCCGAAGTTCGCCTGCAGCAGCACGCCGACCGTGTAGTCGGTCGTGCCGTGCCGCACCACGCGCGACGACGTACCCGTGCCGCCCTTGAACGAGTAGCAGTTCATCCCGGTGCCGCCGCCGACGGACCCGTTGCTGATCGGTCCGTGCACGGCGGAGTCGAGGGCCTGCGCCACGTGCGCCGGCCGCACGTGCAGCCCGTTGATGTCGTTGAGGTAGCCGTCCCAGGTCTCGGCTGCGACCGGCAGCATCCACTGGACGCCGACGCGGGGGTGGTGCTGGTGCGTCCACGACACGATGCCCTCGTGCACGGCGCCGACCGAGTGCGTGTTCGTGATGCCGATCGGCATCGACAGCGCGCCGACCTCCTCGATCCACGTCGTACCGGTCATCTCGCCGTTGCCGTTCAGCGAGTAGAAGCCGGCGGCGCACGGGATCCCGACGCCGTCGCGCCCGCGCGGCAGGATCGCGGTGACCCCGGTGCGCACCGGTCCGCGACCGACCTCGAGCGGCCCGTCGCCCTCGACCAGGGTGACGCTGCCGACCTCCACCCCCGGTACGTCGGTGATCGCGTTCCACGGCCCGGGAGAACCCGGCAGCGGGATCCCGAGGGCCCGCGCCCGCGGCCGCCCGTCGGGGTCGAGGACCTGCGACGCGTCAGCCACGGCGCACCCCCTCGACGAAGGTCCGGACGGTGCTGCGCAGCGCGATGGTCACGACGCGCACCCAACCAGCCCGGCGCGCACCCGGTCAACGCGAACAGCCCGGACGCCATCGTGAGTCAGAACGCGTCGTGGAGAGCGCGATCCTGCTCACGATGGCCGCGGCCATCCGGTCAGGACGCCCTCCACTCCTTCACGGCGCGCTGGGGAGCGACCACCGTCCACGAGTCCTCGATCAGCTCCTGCAGGTCGTCGACGTCGATCTCGTCGAGCAGCACCAGCACGCCGGTGTACTTCGCGAAGTGCGGGATGTCGAAGCATGCCGGGATCTCCGCGATGCGCGCGGCCTTCGTCTCGAACGACGGCGTGCGCACGGCGATGATCTCGCCGGTCGGGGCGGCGTCGCCGAGGTCGCGCAGATCGGAGGCCCGCATCGGCCGCTCCCACACGACCTGACGCCCCTTGTCGCCCGTGATCTTCCAGGTACGCCAGCCGTCGAACCCGCCGCCGGTGCGCTCCTCCACGAGCGGCATCGCGAGCGCGAGCCGCTCGACGTCGTCCCAGGTCGCCATCGCCTCACGCTAACGGCGCGAGGCCCCGCACCGGAAGGTGCGGGGCCTCGGCAGGACGAGCGGTGCGTCAGGCCTGGAGACGGACCTTGAGCGCGTCGAGCTGCTCGACGATCTCGGCCGGGACCTTGTCGCCGAACTTGGTGAAGTACTCGCCGGTGAGCTCGGCCTCGGACAGCCAGGAGGCGTTGTCGATGCGGAAGAGCTCGGTCATCGTCTCGGGCGTGACGTCGAGCCCGGTGATGTCGATCTCGCCGGGCTTGGGCAGCCGGCCGATCGGCGTCTCGTCGGCGTCGGCGAGGCCCTCGAGGCGGTCGACGATCCACGCGAGCACGCGGCTGTTCTCGCCGTAGCCGGGCCACATGAACGCGCCGTCGGCGTCCTTGCGGAACCAGTTCACCGAGTAGATGCGCGGCAGCTTGTCGGCGTCGGTCGCCTTGCCGACCTTGAGCCAGTGGCCCCAGTACTCGGCCATGTTGTAGCCGCAGAACGGCAGCATCGCGAACGGGTCGCGCCGCAGCTCGCCGACGGTGCCCTCGGCCGCAGCGGTCTTCTCGGACGCGATCGACGCGCCCATGAAGACGCCGTGCTCCCACGAGAGCGCCTCGTTGACCAGCGGCACGTTCGTGGCGCGACGGCCGCCGAACAGGATCGCCGAGATCGGCACGCCGGCCGGGTCCTCCCAGTTCGGGGCGATCGACGGGCACTGGCCCGCGGGCGCGGTGAACCGGGCGTTGGGGTGCGCGGCAGGGGCGTCGGAGGCCGGGGTCCAGTCGTTGCCGTGCCAGTCGATGGCGTGCGCCGGCGCCGGGCCGAGGCCCTCCCACCACACGTCGCCCTCGTCGGTCAGCGCGACGTTGGTGTAGATGCAGTTCGCGTAGAGCGAGCGGATGGCGTTGGCGTTGGTGTCCATGCCGGTGCCGGGGGCGACGCCGAAGAAGCCGGCCTCGGGGTTGATCGCGTAGAGGCGGCCGTCGTCGCCGTAGCGCATCCAGCAGATGTCGTCGCCGACGGTCTCGACCTTCCAGCCGGGCAGCGACGGCTCGAGCATCGCGAGGTTGGTCTTGCCGCACATCGACGGGAAGGCCGCGGCGATGTACTTCACGTCGCCGTTCGGGTGCGTGAGCTTGAGGATGAGCATGTGCTCGGCGAGCCAGCCCTCGTCGCGCGCCATCACCGAGGCGATGCGCAGCGCGAAGCACTTCTTGCCCAGCAGCGCGTTGCCGCCGTAGCCCGAGCCGTACGACCAGATCTCGCGGCTCTCCGGGAAGTGGACGATGTACTTGTCGTCGTTGCAGGGCCACTCGACGTCGGCCTCACCCTCGGCGAGCGGGTGCCCGACCGAGTGCAGTGCCGGCACGAAGTCGCCGTCCTCGCCGATGAGGTCGAGGGCGGCGCTGCCCATGCGGGTCATGATGCGCATGGAGACGACGACGTAGGGCGAGTCGGTGAGCTCGACGCCGAGCTGGGAGATGCGCGAGCCGAGCGGGCCCATCGAGAAGGGCACGACGTACATCGTGCGGCCCTTCATGGCGCCGGCGAACTTCTCCTTGAGCGTCGCGCGCATGGCGACGGGGTCGGCCCAGTTGTTGGTCGGGCCGGCGTCCTCCTCGCGCAGCGAGCAGATGAACGTCCGGTCCTCGACGCGGGCGACGTCGCTCGGGTTGGAGCGCGCGAGGAACGAGTTGGGACGCGTCTCCTCGTTGAGGCGGACGAAGGTGCCGCCGTCGACCATCTGCTGGGTCAGGCGGTCCCACTCCTCCTGCGAGCCGTCGGCCCACTCGACCCGGTCCGGCTGCGTGAGGGTGGCCATCTCCTCGACCCACTCGAGCAGCTTCTTGTTGCGGGTGGGCGGGTTCTCGAGTCCGGGGATCGTCGTCATCGCTGCTGTGTCCTCACGTCGGGTGGCGCGTCTTCTACCGCTCCAAGACTGTCGCAAGGATCCCCGCGCGTCAGCCCGTCGACGCCCGAGACCCCGTGTTCTGGGCCGTTTGTGAGCAAGATCCCAGGGTTTCGGAGGGACAGACCGGACAACCCGCACAGTGCGCGTGACCGGCGCCACAGGATCGCGTCAGCGGTGCGCCTCCGACGTAAACGCTGTCATGGGCCGGCGGTCACGATACGAGAGGGAACGTGGTCGTCACGAGGTAGGCCAGCGGGATCGCCTGCACCAGCGCGGCGGCCCACGGCAGCGACGTACGACGCGTCACGGTCTGCCCGTAGACGAGGAGGAGCAGCAGGACGATCGCCATGAGCGGGACGAGCAGCGTGAGGAACGACGGCGCACCCAGCACGACCACCGAGCCGAGCAGGACGACGACCGCGATCGCCCGGGTGAGCAGCGCGAGCCACCACCGTCGTCCGACGATCCGGTCGTCGGCCCAGAACCACGCGATCAGCGCGAGCTCGACGAGCAGCAGCCATCGCTCCCGCCCGCCGGCGAACGAGAACGCCGTCCACGTGCGCTGCGCCACGAGGCCGAGGGCGACCACGGCGTAGGAGGTCATCGCGAACGTCGCCACCAGGTCGCGCCACGGGAAACCGGCGACGACCTCGAGCGGGGCGACGCGCGCGATCCGCAGCACCTTCGTGGCGGCGTACGACGCGAGCCCCGCGACCGCGAACCACAGCACCAGGTGGCCGCCGACGGCGAGCGGGACGCGCTCGGCCACCGACGGCAGCGCCCGCGCGACGAGCGACGCCACCACCGCCGCACCCAGCGCGACGAGCGCGACGACCCACCACGCCGGTGCCGGCGACGCCGGCCGCACCGGGCCGAACGCCAGCCTCGCGAGCGGCACGAACCCGATCGCCGCACCGAGCGTCAGCAGGAGCAGCCACCCCACGCGACCGGCGCCCACCGGGTGGCCGGCCGACGGTGCGCCGACGCTCGCATCGAACCAGTCGACCGCCGCCTGAGCGGTGTCGGAGGAGAACAGGATCGAGACGTGGTCGGCGCGCGGCACGACCTGCACCGCCCGCGCCGTCCCGTCGACGGGTGCGCCGTAGCCGGGACCGATCTCCCCCTGCGGGTACGCCGCGTGCAGCGCCCCGAGCGCGGCATCGGTGAACTGCGGCAGCTCGTTCCCGCCCACCAGCAGCAGCAGGTCGCGCGGCACCGCCGGGTCCGACGAGGTCACCGCCGAGTCCGAGGGAAGCGACACCGCGACGGTCGCCATGACCTGCCGCGCACCCTGCGCGTCGGCCACGGCGTAGCGGACGACGGCGCCAGCACCCATGGAGTGCCCGAGCAGGCCGAGCCGCGCGGGATCGGCCCAGGGCTGCTGACCCGTCCACGCGACGACGGCACCGAGCTCGCGGTCGAGCACGCCGGCGTCGACGTCGCGGCCGGAGACGGGGAGCGGCACAGGGTTGCGGCCGTGGCCGCTGAAGTCGAGCAGGACGACGGCGTAGCCGGACCTCGCCAGCGCGACGCCGAGGTCGTCCATGAGCTGCGCTGAGCCCGCGAACCCGTGCGCCACGACCACGACGGGGTGGCGCGTCCCGGGGTCGTCGGTGAGGACCGTGACCGGCACCGTCCCGACGTCGGCGGTGGTGCGCACCAGGCCCGAGTCCGCGCGCGCGATGCCCAGCACCGCGGGGACCGTCAGCAGGAGGGCGAGCGCGCCCAGCAGCCACGACGACGCACGCTCGGTCACGTCCGGACGCTACTGCCGACGGTGCGGGCCCGCAGCCCGGCTGCCGACCCGCAAAACGACACGAGGCCCGCCCCCCGAAGGGGACGGGCCTCGCGCTGAGACGGAGCTCAGACCGCGTGGACGTTCTCGGCCTGCGGGCCCTTCTGGCCCTGACCGATCTCGAACTCGACACGCTGGTTCTCCTCCAGGGTGCGGTACCCGTTGCCCTGGATGGCCGAGAA